>JABLXW010000014.1 GCA_013177945.1 Bacillota bacterium | reverse complement strand
TATGGCAGACATTCACGGGCAACTGGCTCGACCTCTCCAGGTTGAAGAGGCTCCGCGATAAACCGGCTCAACTTCGTCTGGTGATTTAATCACGCAAGTTATCTGACCAAACTAAAAAAATCACTTCCGGCGAGGGCCACCTCGCCTAATCCTGCTTGGATCAATCCTGTCCGGGTAATCCTTAAATACTCAGGCCACTGCCAAATTTACAGTAAGAAACATACCTTCGCCTGAGGACGATACTGCCGGGGGTCGAAAAAGGATTCAAAGAACTTTGTAAAATATTTGGTGCGTCAGCACTGGTGACCACAGGGACCACAGCCTCCGCGTGCCTTTTCCCGTTCTGCTGTGGTATACTGTTCTTGAATACATCTGCAGGAGGCGGGCCCGGTGAGCAGGCTGAAGCGGAAGATCGAAGACCTGGAGGCAAGGATAGCCGCTCTGGAACGGCATGTGGCTTCTGAACGCGCCGGGAGTGAAGAGCTGGAGGCGCTAAGAGAAGAGCTTGCCAGGCCGGTAGAACGCACGGCTGGGGATATTGAAAAAGCCCTGAGCATTGTCGGGACCGGTGAGGGACCGGGTGATCTCTCCCGGAATCTCCGCAAATGTCTCAGGGGGAAAGCGGCGAAGCGGGTGCTTGCGCGTGCTGCGGTTGAAGGCAGAAGGAAGGCGCGGGCTTGATCTGGCGGAGGTGAGAAGAATGCAGCTAAACATCGGGATTCCTGAAGAAGTTGTACGCGCGCTGAAGGTGCCGCCCCAGGAGGCGGAAGCGGAATTGCGCAGGGAACTGGCGCTGGCCCTTTACCGGAGAGGTGCTCTCCCGCTGGGTAAGGCCAGGCTTCTCGCCGGGATGAACCGGCGGGATTTCGAGGAGTTTCTGGGACAGAGGGGAGTGCCGCGGCATTACGGCGAGGAAGAATTGGAGGAAGATGTCCGGTATGCCCGGCGCGGTGGCTGACGCATCAACCCTGATCAGTCTGGCGGCTATCGGACGTCTTGAGCTTCTCCACGCGTTTCACGGAAAGATTATGGTACCGCCGGCCGTGTGGCGCGAGGTGGTGCAGGATGGCCATGGCAGGCCGGGTACCGCGGAAGTGGAAGAGGCCCGCCGTGTCGGCTGGATAGAAGTCGTTGTACCCCGCAATACTGATCTTCTCACGTTACTCAAGCGCGACCTGGACGACGGCGAGGCGGAGGCAATTGCCCTGGCAGTGGAACAGCGCGCTGATATCATCTTCCTTGACGAGGCAGAAGCCAGGCGCACGGCCGCACTCTACCGCATTCCCCGGGCGGGAACGGTTGGTGTACTCCTGCGCGCCAAACTTACGGGGAGGATTCCTTCGCTCCGCGCCGAACTGGATCGCCTGCTCAGAGAGCGAGGATTTTACCTGTCAGATGCCATTTACCGGCGTGTTCTGCTAGAGGCAGGGGAGGATGTTTTGTCATAGCCGGGTCTTCATAGTTGCCGCCCATTTGTCCAAATACACAAAAAGGGCGGCAGATGGGCGGCTCTGCATCATATCACGGGGCCGGGAACCTGTAGAAACCTGGATTCTCTGCACTCGACCTCAGCTGACCTCGCACCAGCGCCCAGACAGAACTCTTATTTCGGACTGCTATCAGGTTCACGGTTGAATTCGGTGTTCTGGAACTTGGATTTTTAATACACCCTGCGTAATTGATTTTCTCGCCTCGTAAAGGCGGAGGTCACCGGTTCAATCCCAGTTGTGGGCTCCACCTGATGTCAGAGGAGAGGGTTCGCCCTCTCCTTTTGATTTTCTTCTCCAACCGGGTTAGGCCCGGTTGGCCGCAAAGAGCAGGAGGGGCGGCAAGGCTGCGGCAGGAACCTGGGCCTGTGCCGGAGAATTTTTACCGTGGCTTCTGGAGGGTGCCGGTGAATTTTCAAAGAAAGGCGAGGGAAGACTTTAAATGTAACAGCTAGAAAATTCTGAGGAGCAGGTTGAAGGGAAGAAGAACTCTGACCCGGGAAAGCTTGGCACTCAGGGATGACCGGCGCCTTAGAGGGGGTTCGAGTTTGGGAGACCGGCCCTTTTTGCCTGAAGATGCGAAGAAGATTCCCCGCCTGCCGCCCCTCGAAGTGTACGGGGCTTTGGGGACCTCGCCCGGGGGGCTTCAGGAGGAGGAAGTTGCCAGGCGCCGGGCGCGTTTCGGTTGGAATAAGCTGCAGAGGGCGCGGCGGCGCCCTCTTTTGGCGCGCTTCTTTTTGCAGTTTACGGACCTCTTCGCCGTCCTTCTCATCATTGCGGCAGGCATCACCTTTGCGGTCTATCTCCTTGGACGCAACCCGGGGGACCTGCACCTGTCCCTTGCCATCCTGGGGGTGGTCGTCCTCAATGCCCTGGTCGGCTTTATTCAGGAGTACCGGGCGGAGCGGGCAACAGAGGCTCTGAACAAGCTGGTCCCCGTGAAGGCGCGGGTCTACCGCGAGGGGAAGGAGCTGGAGCTTGATGCCGCAGAACTGGTTCCCGGGGACGTGATCCTCCTGGAGGAAGGGGACAGCATTCCGGCGGACGCCCGCCTCGTTCAGGCCTTTGAGCTTGCCACCAACAACGTCAACCTGACCGGGGAGGCGGACCCGCAGCGGAAAACTGCGGCCGCAGTGCTGGAGGAGGAGCTGGGCTGGATCGAGCTTCCCAATCTGGTTTTTATGGGCACCTCTGTCGCCTCCGGCTCCGGGATTGCCGTTGTCATCGCCACCGGTGAAGAGACCCAGTTCGGGAAGATCTTCACCCTGACCGCCGGGGTCCCGGATGTCCCCAGCCCCCTGCAGAAAGAGGTCCGGAACATGGCGCGCCTGGTTGCGCGCGCCGCCCTGGTGATTGGAGGGATCCTTTTCGGTCTGGGCAGGCTCCTGGGGCTGGGCTGGATCGAGGATTTCCTTTTTGCACTTGGGGTGATGGTGGCGATGGTCCCCGAGGGCCTGCCGGCCACAATGTCGGTTTCGCTGGCGGTTGGCGTGCAGCGGATGGCGCGGCGCAACGCCCTGATCAAGCGGCTCTCGGCGGTGGAAACCCTGGGGTCGGCCACCGTCATCTGCACCGATAAGACCGGCACCCTGACGAAGGGGGAGATGACCGTAAGGGAAATCTGGCGGCCCGGTGAAGGGGTGATCGTGACCGGGGCCGGCTACGAGCCCCGAGGGGAACTGCTCAGGCCGGCCGGCTCGCCCGGAGAAGGGGAGGCTGTTCTGCGGCCCGAAGAAATCAAAAAGTGGGAACTCTTCCTGAAGGCGGCGT
Organism: Bacillota bacterium; assembly: GCA_013177945.1. NCBI lineage: Bacteria > Bacillati > Bacillota > Bacillota bacterium. The sequence continues at coordinate 91,028 of JABLXW010000014.1, read as the reverse complement.
CTTTCTGCAACACCGCCCGCCTCCTTGCCCCGGACGAGGAGCACCCCGCCTGGAGCGTTTTGGGAGATCCCACCGAAGGCGCCCTCCTGGTGCTGGCCCGGAAGGCGAATTTTTACTGGGAGAAGGCCCTCAAAGAGGAACCCCGCCTTTACCTCCTGCCCTTTGACTCCCGGAGAAAGCGGATGAGTTCTCTGCACCGCAGGGGGGAGCGGGTGGTTGCTTATGTGAAGGGAGCCCCCCGCGAGACTGTTGCCCTGTGCACCCACCTCCTGGGAAGCCAGGGGGAGGTTTTGCCTCTGGATGATGCCGCCCGGGCCGCAATCTTGCAGCAGAACGATGAGATGGCGAAGCGGGGGCTGCGCGTCCTCGCCTTAGCCTGCCGGGAACTGCCGGAGGATCTCCAGGAGTACCGGGTAGAAACGGTCGAGAAGGAGCTTGTTTTTCTCGGCCTCGCCGGGATGCTGGACCCGCCCCGGCCCGAGGTTGCGGCGGCGGTAAATACGGCCAAGGAAGCGGGAATCCGGATCCTCATGCTGACGGGGGATTACGGTTTGACGGCCGAGGCGATCGCCTCCCGGATCACGATTACGGGAGGGGAGCGTGTCCCCATTTTGACGGGGGCAGAACTGGCGGGCCTGGACGCCGATCAGCTTATGGCGCGCCTGCAGGCTCCGGCTTCCCTGATCTTCGCCCGCGTTGCCCCGGAGCACAAGATGCGTGTCGTGGCCGCCCTTCAGGAGCTGGGCGAGGTTGTCGCCGTGACCGGGGACGGGGTGAACGACGGGCCGGCCCTGAAGCGGGCCGATATCGGGATTGCGATGGGAAGAACAGGGACGGACGTGGCCCGCGAGGCAGCCGTGATGATCCTCCTGGATGACAGTTTTGCCTCGATTGTGAAGGCGATTGAGCTGGGAAGGGCGGTTTACGCCAACATCCGGAAGTTCATCCTCTACCTTTTTTCCCACAATATGGGGGAGCTCCTTCCCTTCCTCTTCGCGACGGTGGCAGGTGTTCACCTCATTCCCCTGACCGCCCTCCAGGTTCTCGCCATCGACCTGGGCTCCGACGTCCTCCCCGCCCTGGCCCTGGGGATCGAGAAACCGGAGCCCGGCTTGATGCGGCAGCCCCCCCGGCCGCGCACCGCCCGCCTCTTCGATTTCAAGCTGGTGAAGCGCCTTCTCTTTCTGGGGGGAATCCAGGGGGCCGGAGCGATCGCCGCCTTCCTTTTCGTTTTGCTCAGCCGGGGGTGGGAGTGGGGGACGGCCCTTCCGGCAGGGGATCCTGTTTACCGACATGCCATTACCATGACGCAGGCGGCGATCGTCGTTTCCCAGGTATTCAACGGCTTTGCGGTGCGGACCGAGAGCATCTCCGTGTTTCGGATCGGCTTCTTCACAAACCCCTTCCTCCTGCTGGGCCAGGCCGTTGGGGTGGGGATCATGATGGCGATCAGCTATCTTCCGTTTTTGCAAAGGCTGTTTAATACAGCACCCCTGCGTTTTATTGACTGGTGCCTGTTGACGGCCTTCGGCGCCGCGCTCCTGGCTGCCGAAGAGGCGCGGAAGTGCCTGGCGCGGCGAGGATGGCGAACAGAATTGAGCAGCATGGAGCGTTAGAGGAAGAGGCGGGCTTTGAGCGGCTTGAAGCGCGGGATGAAGGATTGAAAGGAGGAGCCCTTGCAGGAAGGAGGTTTGCCTGATGCACATTATTGTCGTGGGGTGCGGTACGCTCGGCACCCAGCTGGCCGAGACCCTGGCGCGGGAGGGGGTTTCCGTTGCGGTGATCGACCCCGACCCGGCAGCCTTCCGGCGGCTTCGGCTGCGTTTTCCTGGCAAGAAGGTTGTAGGCCTGGGATTTGACCGGTCCGCGCTTTTAGAGGCCGGGGTGAAGCGGGCCGACGGGCTGGCAACGGTGACCGGTGATGATAACACAAATTTTTTAGTTGCAACCCTGGCGCGGGAGGAGTTTTTGGTGCCCAAGGTGGTCGCCCGGATCGTGGACCCCTTGCGGGCGGAGATTTACCAGCACCTGGGGGTCCCGGTAATCGCCCCGACAACCTGGGGCGCTCACAGGATCCACGAACTCCTGGCCCATGAACGCATGACCACCCTCTTCACTGCAGGGAACGGAGAGGTCAGGGTGATCGAGTTTGAGGTCCCTCCCCGGCTGGTGGGCCGCATGGTGCGAGATCTCACGGTGCCCGGTGAAATTAGCGTTCTCTGCCTGATCCGCAACGGGAAGGCCATGATTCCCTTGATGGGGACCACCTTTGCAGAGCGGGACCTCGTTCAGGTTGCCCTTGCCGAGTTTGCTGCTCCGAAGCTGGAAAGTTTGCTCGATTAGGGGGGAATTGCATGTACGTTTTGATTATCGGCGGGGGGAAAGTGGGCTTTAACCTGGCCTGTGCCCTTGCCCAGGACCAGGAAGAGGTGACGGTGATCGAGCGCGACCGCGCTGCCCTGGAGAAGTTCAAAGAACTTCCCCAGGTAAAAGCGGTGCAGGGGGATGGAACCGACCCCCGGCTTCTGGAGCATCTCGGGATTACCCGCGCCCGGGTGGTGGCCGCCGTTACGGGGAGCGATGTAGATAACCTGACCGCCGCCCTCCTGGCCAAGCGGCAGTTCGGCGTGCCGCGGGTTGTTGCCAGGGTGAACAATTTAAAGAACGAGTGGCTCTTCACCCGGGCGCGGGGGGTGGATTTTGCGGCCAACGGCGCCCGGATCATCGCCCAGGTGATGCAGGAGGAGCTGAGTCTTGGGGAATTAGTCACCCTCCTCAAGCTGGAGGGCGGAGAGATTTCTCTTGTTGAAGAAGAGGTTGCTTCAGCTTCCCGCGCGGTGGGAAAGCGCCTTGCAGAATTGAACCTGCCCGGGGAAATCGTGCTGGCTGCCATCCTCCGGGAAGGGAAAATCGTCATCCCGAGGGGGGAAACCAGGCTCGCTGCCGGGGACAAGGTGCTGGCTCTGGCCTATTCAGAACACGCCCGCGTCCTCGAAAAAATCCTTGCCTGAAATCAGGGATTCCTGATCAGTTCCCAGATGCGGGGGTCTTCCTGCCCCAGCCGCCAGGCGACGAAGCCGGGCAGCTGCAGGGCCCTGATCAGATTGAGTTTTACCGCGAAGCTGCGGGCATCTTCAAACCAGACGATGCGGCGGATGCCGTTTAGAGTGTAGGTGTAGGTTGACTCCTGGGCCCTTTCGTCATAAATCACGGGGACCCCGAGGCGCCGGGCGCGGCTCACCGCTTCGGCGTGGGATAAGGTTTCGGGGAAGCCGCCCTCCGCCAGCCAGTCGTAGCCGTAAACGGCCATCCCGAGCTTGATCTTCTGGCGGGCAATTTCCGTCAGGGCAAAATTGAGCACCGACTGGACGAAGTTAATGGAGGCAATGGGGCCTGGTTGCATGAAGTGCTCGTCATAGGCAAGGATGAAGACCTGATTGCTGTACTGCCCCAGAACGGCGTAGGAAAAAGCCCCGGAAAAAGGATGATGGGGATCGTCGGCTACTTTTGCGGGAGCTGAAATTGTAACGAGAAACCGGGGTGCCAGGCGGAAATAAAGTTCGCTCATAAATAAATTGAGGTAGAGCCGGTCCGCCGGGGGGACGAATTGGAAGTCAATGTTAACTCCCGCAAAGGACCTTGTTGCGAGCAGTCGCGCAATACTGTCGATGAGGCGAAGACGCAGAAAGTTATTAACCAGTAAATCGTGAATGATCACACCCAGCTGAGGATTGGCGTAATTGTGAACGATGGCAAGGATGGGGATGTTGCGCCTCTTTGCCAGCTTTTCCACCTCCGGGTCTGACTGGTCCAGAAGCCCCCCTTCGCCTGTGACCCCAAACCAGAAGGGAACAAGGGCGTCTATCTCGTCCAGGTGCCGGGTGAAGCTGGCCTTGGCATCTGGCATGTTGACATAAAACCAGAGCCGCTCCAAAAAAATCACCTCGCAGTTCTTTGCAGAGTTTTGCTTGATCTTACTGGAAGTTTATGCTAATTTTTCTCCGGATGCTCCTTAAAGTTGCCGTGAGGTTGTCGTTTAAGTTTCTGTCTTGGTTGAACGAAAAGAGGGATTTAAAATATTTTTGTTGCAGATCATATCTGCTATACTAAATAGTAGCGATTCAATGGCAGTTGCCCCTTCAGATCTCGTGTTGCAGGATTGGGTCCTCTTCGCGGAAAGAGAGGCCTGAAAAGGTTGCGGTGAAAGAAAAAAGCAGGAAGGCCCCGCATAGGGTGCCGTTGCAGGGAGCCGGGGGGCAGGAGGATGGGGATCTACAAGGCCGAAGCGATTGTTTTGCGGAGCCGGGTTTACGGGGAGGCGGACCGGCTCCTGACCCTTTTTACCAGGGAAGCGGGAAAGGTTTCTGCCATTGCAAAGGGGGTGCGGAAGCCCACCAGCCGCCTCCGGGGCGCCGTTCAGCTCTTCAGCCACACGCACCTCGTGCTTTACACCGGGAAAAGCCTGGACACCATCACCCAGGGGGAGGCTGAGGAGACCTTTTCTTTTCTCCAGCACGACCTGGAGCGCCTGGCCGCAGCCAGTTCCTGCGCCGAACTGGTGGACCGCCTCACCCTGGAAAAACAGCCCCTGGAAAAGGTTTTTCAGCTTTTGCTCGCGGCCCTGCGGGCCCTCGAAAAAGGGAGCCCCGAACTCCTCGCCCGCGTTTTTGAGATCAAGCTGCTGGCGCTCCTGGGCTACCGGCCCCGGCTTGAGGAGTGCGTGCTGGGCGGGCACGAGGGATGGAGGCCCCCGGAGCCCGGGGCCCGGGAGGCGGGCCCCGTCTGGTTCAGTGTGGAAAAGGGAGGGGTGCTCTGCCCTTCTTGCGCGGAGCGCTGCCCCGAGGCTTATCCCCTTTCCCCGGCCACCGTCGGCGCCCTGGACTACTTTTTGCGCACCCCCCTGGAGAGGGCGGTGCGGGCGAAAATCGGGAAGAAGAGCCTTTCCGAACTGGCCGTGCTGCTCCGTTCTTTTCTGGGATACCATGGGGAAGTGAGCGTCCGCACCTGGAGCTTCCTCGACGCCCTGCGGAAGGGCGAGGTTTCCTCTCTGCAGGGTGCAGGTGAGGTATAGCAAGGTATAAAAGGATGGCGCGGGGGAACATTAAATGAAAAGGAGGTGTCATAAATGGACAACATGAGCGAGCAGCTGCTGGAAAAGATCGATGTCCTGCGGGAAAGAATGGACGTTACATACAAAGAGGCAAAGGAGGCCCTCGACAGGGCGGGCGGGGATCTGGTCGAGGCCCTCGTTCTTCTTGAGTCTGAAAAGGAAAAGTGGACGGAGAAGATTCAGAGCAAGGGAGAAGAGGTGCTGGCGCGCCTCAGGGGTTTTTTTGAAAAAAGCAGCGCCACGAAGATCCGCCTCAAGAAAGATGACCGCACGCTTCTCGAACTTCCGGCAACGGCGGGGATGCTCGGTCTGGTTGGCGTGCTCATGAGCGCGGAGCTGGCAGTGCTGGGCGCCATCGGAACTGTTGCCGCCCTTCTGAACAGGTGCACCCTGGAAATTGAGCGCGCCGGCGAGGGAGAGGTTGCCGGCCCGGCTGAGGAAGGGACCGGACTGCAGGGTTGATGCAGCAGCCGGCCGCGCAAAGCCGCCAGGCGTTGTTGCCAGTTATTGCCCGCGGGTCTTGACATCTTTGAGGATCACTGTTAAATTTTAAGACAATAATTTTTATAGTCGGGCGAATTTGCGGTAAGAGTTAACAAAAGAGCAATCGGAGAAAGGCAATGAGAGAGAGGAGTAGCCGCCGGAGGCCCGGTCAGCGAGCCGGGTTGGGTGAAAGCCGGTCGGGCAAGGCGGTGAAGGGCGCTCTCGAGCGGCAAGAGGAACCCCTGCTCTTCGATGACAACGAAGCATATCGGCAACGCCCATCCGGTAATGAAAGTGCCTCTGGGGGGCAGGGCAGTAAAGCTTGCGAGGGAACTGAGGGGGTGCCTTGAACAAAGGCACCAAGCAGGGTGGAACCGCGGGGATCAACCCGTCCCTGCAGCGGCAGGCTGCGGGACGGGTTTTATATTGAGAAGGAGGTTTGGGCCTTGGCTTGCTGGACCTTTCAAGAGATCATCCATGCTTTAAACGAATACTGGGGCAGGTTCTGCATCATCCAACAGCCCTATGATCTGGAAAAGGGGGCAGGCACCATGAACCCTGCCACTTTTCTGCGGGCGCTGGGGCCGGAGCCCTGGAACGTGGCCTATGTTGAGCCCTCCCGGCGCCCCACCGACGGCCGCTACGGGGAGAATCCCAACAGGCTTCAGCATTACTACCAGTATCAGGTTATCTTAAAGCCCTCTCCCGATGATGTGATCGACCTTTACCTTGACAGCCTGGCGTATCTCGGGATCGACCTTCCCAGCCACGATGTCCGCTTTGTCGAGGACAACTGGGAATCTCCCACCCTGGGCGCCTGGGGGCTCGGGTGGGAGGTCTGGCTGGACGGGATGGAGATCACCCAGTTCACGTATTTTCAGCAGTGCGGGGGGATCGACTGCCGGCCCGTAAGCGCCGAAATCACCTACGGGATCGAGCGGATCGCCATGTACATCCAGAAGGTGGACAGCGTTTTCGACGTCATCTGGACGGGGGACATCACCTACGGTGACGTGCACCACCAGGGTGAGGTCGACTACTCCCGCTACAACTTTGAGGTGGCGGATACCCAGATGCTCTTCACCCTTTTTGATATGTACGAAAAGGAGGCAGCCCGCGTCATCGAAAAGGGCCTGGTGCAGCCCGCTTACGATTACGTCCTCAAGTGCTCTCATACCTTTAATTTGCTGGACGCGCGGGGTGCCCTGAGCGTCTCGGAGCGGACGTCTTACATAGCCCGCGTCCGGCACCTGGCGCGCCTCTGCGCCCACGGGTACCTTGCCCAGCGGGAGCGGCTCGGCTACCCCCTCTTGAGGGATCCCGCGGCGCGCGCCCGGCTCGGGCTCCCTCCCCTGGAAGAGAGGAAAAGACCGGCCCCGGTTGCCGGGTAAGCGGCAGTTGCCGGGTCAGCAGAAAACAAGGAGGTTGTTGCTGGTGGACTTCTTGCTGGAAATCGGGACCGAGGAGCTTCCGGCGCGGTTTATGGAGCCTGCACTCCGGCAGCTCAAGGAGCTGGGAGAGGCCATGCTCACCGAAAACAGAATCGATTTTGAAGTTGTCAAAACCTGCGGAACCCCCCGCCGGCTCGTTCTCTACGTTTTTAACATCGGGGAGCGCCAGGCCGACCTCGTCGAGGAGGTGAAGGGCCCTCCCCGGCGGGCGGCCTTCGATGAAGAGGGGCGGCCCACCCGGGCGGCGGAGGGTTTTGCCCGGAGCCAGGGGGTTCAGGTTGCAGACCTGGTTGTGCGGGAAACCCCGGCAGGGGAGTACGTCTTTGCCCGGAAGCTCATTCCGGGGCAGCCGACCCGGGAGGTCCTGGGGGAGCAGCTTCCCCGGTTGATCACCCGCCTGTCTTTCCCGAAGCCGATGCGCTGGGCTGACGGGGAATTGAAGTTTGCCCGCCCGATCCGCTGGCTCCTCTCCCTGCTGGGAGAGGAAGTGGTTGAATTTGCCCTGGACGGACTGAAGGCGGACCGGTTCACCTACGGGCTGCGTTTTGTGTCAAAAGAACCCATTACCGTCCGGACGCCCGGGGAATACCTGGAGCAGATGCGGCGCGCCTTTGTCATCGTAGACCAGGAGGAGCGCAAAAAAATGATCTGGGAGCTTGCCCAGACGGCGGCCGCCCAGGCCGGGGGGAAGGTGCTTCCCAACCGGGAACTGCTGGAGGAGGTTACCCATCTCGTGGAGTATCCCACCTCTCTTGTCGGCAGCTTCCCCCCCCGCTTTCTGCGCCTTCCGCCGGAGGTGATCATTACCCCCATGCAGGAGCACCAGCGCTATTTCCCGGTCTGGAATGACCAGGGGAAGCTCCTTCCGAAGTTCATCGTTTTCTGCAACGGGCCGGTCAGAGACCCCGACCTCGTCCGGGAAGGGAACGAAAAGGTGCTGAGGGCGCGCCTCCAGGATGCCGAATTTTTCTACGAGGAGGACCTGAAAACACCTCTTGCAGACCGGGTGGAGAAACTGAAAACCATTGTTTTCCTGGAAGGGCTGGGAACGGTTTACGACAAGGTGCAGCGCCTGGTGGCGCTGAGCCGGTATCTGGGGGAGGCCCTGAGGCTTACGGAGAGGCAGCGGGAGGTGGCAGAACGGGCCGCCCTCCTTGCAAAGGCGGACCTGCTCACGAACATGGTCTACGAGTTTCCGGAACTGCAGGGGATCATGGGGGCCGAGTACGCTGCTGCTGGCGGCGAAAACAAAGGGGTCTGCCAGGCGATCAGGGAGCATTATCACCCGCGCTTTGCGGGTGACGAGCCTCCCAGGACGAAGCCGGGGGCTGTAGTGGCGCTGGCCGATAAAATCGACAACCTTGTGGGCTGCTTCGGTCTGGGTCTGGAGCCCACAGGCTCCCAGGATCCCTACGCCCTGCGCCGGCAGGCTCTGGGAATCTGCCACATCGCCTTCTCCCAGAAATTTGATTTTTCTCTTGCCGCCCTGATCGAGCAGGCCTACCGGGCCTACCGGGATGCGGAATTCAAGGCACCCCTCGCGGCCGTTCAGGAGGGTTTGTCCGACTTTTTCCGGGCGCGCCTCCGCAGCCTCTTCCTGGACCAGGGCTACAGCTATGATCTCGTCGATGCCGCCCTGGGCCCCACCCACGACCGCTTCCTCGTCGTCCGGGCGCGCCTTGAGGCCCTGGCGGAAATGAGGGGGACGCCCGCCTTTGACGCCCTCCTCACGGCCTACACCAGGGCGGCAAACCTGGCGCGCCATGCTGCCGGGAAGGAGGTCAACCCCGCCCTTTTTGCCGAAGAGGAGGAGCGGGAGCTTTACCGTGCCTGGCAGAAAATTAAAAAAGACGTGGCCCGCCTGGTGCGGAAAATGGATTTCAGGCAGGCGCTGCAGGTAGGGGCCTCTCTGGTGGAGCCCATCGACCGTTATTTTAGGGGGGTCATGGTGATGGTGGAGGATGATGCTTTGCGGGAGAACCGGCTTGCCCTCCTGCAAGACATTGCCGCAACCCTGGGTGAACTGGGAGATCTTGGCAAAATCGTGAGGCAGCAATAATTTCATCTTCAGGAAAAATTCCCGTCGCGAAGAAGGACTTTTCAGGTAGAAATCGTATATAATTGTAGTATATATTTTAGAGAGAAACGGGAAATAGTATAGCACATTTTGCAATTATTATTGAGACCTGTTTTCTTGAATTTAAAGAAGATTCCCGGTCGGGGTGCGGAATCTCCGACCGGGGCAGGAATTCTGGAAAAAGAGAGGTCTCTACCCATCGAACTGACACCCCGGCAGGAACAGATTCTCGAAATCGTCAAGAGGCATGCCCCCATCACAGGAGAGCAGATCGCCGCCCTGCTCAATGTGCGGCGCGCCACCCTGAGGCCTGATTTAACCGTTTTAACGATGGCAGGTCTTTTAGAGGCCAGGCCCAGGGTAGGCTATTTCTGCAGCGGGAAGACGCCCCGGATGCTGGCAGCCGAGGAAATCCGCCGCCTGAAGGTCGACGAAGTGAAGGCGGTTCCGGTTGTCGTGAAGGGCGACACTTCCGTTTATGATTCCATTGTTGCCCTTTTTACCGAGGACGTGGGGACCCTTTTCATTGTTTCTGAAGAAGGATACCTGGAGGGCGTTGTTTCCCGGAAGGACCTTCTGAAGGTGGCTTTGGGGCAGATCGACCTGCATAAGGTTCCGGTCCGGGTCGTTATGACCCGTGTTCCAAACGTGGTTACCGTAACCGGGGAGGAGTCCGTTTACGAGGCCGCGCGCAAGCTGTGCGAACACGAAATTGATGCCTTGCCTGTTGTCGTTCCTCAGGTGATTGAAAACGGAAAAGAAAGGCTGAAAGTGACCGGGCGGTTTACGAAAACCACAGTTGTGCGGATCTTTGTGGAGTTGGGGGAAGGTAAATAGTTTGTTGAGAGGAGATGTTTTCCTTTATGAGGATTCCGGTAATTTTCGTGGTCTCTGATTCACTAGGAGAAACGGCGGAGTTTGTGGCACGCGCTGCAGCAAGCCAGTTCAATGCGGGGAGATTCGAAATCCGGCGCTTTCCCTATGTAAGTGAAAGGAGTACGATTGCCCAGGTGATCGAAGAGGCGAGCGCAGTGCCCGGCGTGATTGCCTACACTCTGGTCATCCCTGGGCTCAAGGAAGAGCTGGAGGAAATGGCCCGCGCCAGGAACATTCCGACTGTAGACATCCTGGGGCCGATGCTGGAGGCGTTGACCAGGGCCACCGATCTGGTTCCCAAGATGCAGCCGGGGCTTCTGCACCGCCTGGACGACCAGTACTTCCGCCGGGTGGAGGCCATTGAGTTTGCGGTAAAATACGACGACGGCAAGGACCCGCGCGGCCTGCTTTATGCTGATGTGGTGCTCATCGGGGTTTCCCGGACCTCCAAGACCCCGGTCTGCATGTACCTGGCCCACAAGCGGATCAAGGCGGCCAATGTTCCCCTCGTCCCGGAGGTGGCGCCGCCCGCCGAACTCTTCAAAATTCCGGCCCGGAAGATCATCGGCCTCACCATTAAACCAAATCCGCTTAACCAGATCCGCATGGAGCGCTTGAAGGCGCTCGGTTTGACTACAGATGCCGAGTACGCCAATCTCGACCGGATCCAGAAGGAGCTGGCATATGCAGACCGGATTATGGCCCAGTTGGGGTGCCCGGTCATCGATGTCACCAATAAAGCGGTGGAGGAAACGGCGAGCAAGGTTTTAGAAATTTATTATAAGGGGGAGCGAGATGTTAGGTAAAAAGTACGTTTACCTGCTCGATGAGGGAAGGGCTGACATGAAAGATCTGCTGGGGGGGAAGGGGGCAGGGCTGGCGGAAATGACCAATCTCGGTCTCCCTGTGCCGCCCGGTTTCACCATCACCACAGAAGCCTGCAATGAATACAACGCCCGCCAGAAGGAGTTTCCGCCCGGTCTCGAAGAGCAGATTCAGAAGGCCCTGCACATCCTGGAGGAAAGGACCGGGAAAACCTTTGGAGATCTGAACAACCCTCTCCTTGTTTCCGTTCGTTCCGGAGCGGCGGTTTCCATGCCGGGGATGATGGATACGGTCTTGAACCTGGGCCTGAACGACCGGACCGTTGAGGGGCTGGCGGCAGCGACGCAGGATGAGCGCTTCGCGCTGGACTGCTACCGGCGTTTCATCCAGATGTTCGGCGACATCGTACTGGGAATTGAGCACTCCCGGTTTGAAGAGGTGCTCACCAGGTGCAAGCAGCAGCATGGTTTGGAGTACGACCATCAGCTTGACGCGGGCCTGCTGAAGGAGGTAATCCGGGAGTACAAGGAAATTGTGAAAACGGCCACAGGGGAGGATTTTCCTCAGGATCCCATGACGCAGTTGCGCATGGCCGTCAAGGCAGTCTTTGATTCCTGGAACAACCCCCGCGCTGTAGTCTACCGGAAGGTGCACCAGATCCCGGACGACCTGGGGACCGCCGTCAACGTCCAGGCAATGGTTTTCGGGAATATGGGAGAGAGCAGCGGAACGGGCGTGGCCTTCACCCGGAATCCGGCAACCGGAGAGAAGGTTCTCTACGGGGAATACCTGATGAACGCCCAGGGCGAGGATGTGGTGGCAGGCATCCGGACGCCTCAACCGCTTGCAAAGCTGCAGGAGGAAATGCCGGAGACCTACCGCGAGTTCGAAAGGATAAGTGAACTGCTGGAAAGGCACTACCGGGATGTCCAGGACATTGAGTTTACTATTGAGCGGGGCAGGCTCTACATGCTTCAGACCCGGACCGCCAAGCGCACCGCCGCTGCGGCGGTTAAGGTGGCCGTCGACATGGTCCGGGAAGGACTGATTACCAGGGAAGAGGCCGTGGCTCGGATCGAGCCCGGCCAGCTGGACCAGCTCCTGCACCGTCAGATCGACCCCAGGGTAAAGCTGGAGGTGATCGCGCAGGGGCTTCCCGCCTCTCCAGGGGCCGCCTCAGGAAAAGCGGTCTTTGATGCTGATGAAGCCGAGAAGCTGGGGCAGAGCGGGGAAAAGGTGATTCTCGTCCGGACGGAGACGACGCCGGACGACATCCACGGGATCGTTGCTGCACAGGGAATTCTTACCAGCCGGGGGGGCATGACCAGCCACGCCGCCGTGGTGGCGCGGGGGATGGGGAAGCCCTGTGTCTGCGGCTGCGAAGCCCTGAGGATTGACTACGAGGCGAAGAAATTCACGGTCAACGGCCTGGAGGTCAGGGAGGGAGACCTGATCTCCATCGACGGGAGCACCGGGAGGGTGATCCTGGGCGCCGTTCCCCTGATCGAGCCGGAGCTGAGCGAGGAGTTCCGCGTCCTGCTGGAGTGGGCCGACGAGATCAGGGTTCTCGGGGTGCGGGCGAATGCCGATACGCCGGGAGATGCCGCGCGGGCGCGGCAGTTCGGCGCCGAGGGGATCGGGCTCTGCCGCACCGAGCACATGTTCATGGCGCCGGAGCGCGTGCCCATCGTCCAGGCGATGATCCTGGCCGAAACCCCAGAGGAGCGCAAGCAGGCCCTGGACCAGCTCCTTCCCATGCAGCAGGGAGATTTTTACGGAATTTTGAAGGCGATGGACGGGCTTCCCGTTACCATCCGGCTCCTCGACCCTCCGCTGCACGAGTTTCTTCCTAAAACTGAAGAGCTGGCGGTGGAGATTACCCAGCTCAGGCTGACGGGTGGAGACCGCGAGGAAATTGTCCGGAAGGAGGCGATCCTCCGGAGGGCGCGGGCTCTTTCGGAGTTCAATCCAATGCTCGGCCACCGGGGCTGCCGGCTCGGGATCACGACCCCGGAGATTTACGCCATGCAGGTGCGGGCGATCCTGCAGGCAACCGCGCAGTTGATTAAGGAAGGCTACCAGCCGCGGCCGGAAATCATGATTCCGGTGGTGATGGGGGCGGAAGAACTGGCAATCCTGAGGGAGCTCTGCCTGGAAGTGATGCAGGCTGTTGCCGCGGAAACGGGGATTAAACTGGATGTTCCCATCGGGACGATGATCGAACTCCCGCGGGCCTGCCTCACCGCCGACGAGGTGGGGAAGGTGGCAGACTTCTTCTCCTTCGGCACAAACGACCTGACCCAGACGACCTATGGCTTCAGCCGGGATGACGCCGAGGGGAAGTTTATCCCCCAGTACATCGAGAAAAAGATCCTGGCGCACAACCCCTTCGCCGTGCTCGACCGGGCCGGGGTCGGAAAGCTGGTAAAAATGGCGGTGGAACTCGGCCGGCAGGCAAACCCCAAGCTGAAGCTGGGGATCTGCGGGGAGCACGGGGGAGAGCCCAACTCCATCGAGTTCTGCCACCTGACTGGCCTGGACTACGTGAGCTGCTCTCCCTACCGGGTTCCCATCGCCCGCCTCGCAGCTGCCCAGGCTGCAATCAAGCACAGAAAATAATCCCGGGGCGGTGTCTTCGGCCTTTTAGCCCTTCATCTGTCAGACAAATGCTTTCCCGGGTTCTTTGCCCGGGAATTTATTTTTGCGGCAGGAACATGGGGTGCCGGGAAAGTATATAATAATGTTAGCGTGTTTTGCTTTTTACGCTGGGGTGGGAGGTGGAAGGGTTGTTTATTGTGGGCATCAACGGAAGCGCCCGGAAGGATGGAAACACCGCTTTCCTTGTTCGGGAAGCGCTCCTTGTGGCCGAGGCCCTCGGCGCAAAAACCCATTTGGTCCACGCCGCGGATGTCCTGGCCGACCTGGAAATGCCTTTTTGCAGGGATTGTTCCTCACCCTGCAAGGGAAGCTGCGGAGAGGGGAACAAGCTCGGCGCCGCCCTGGACCTCTTGCGCGCTGCAGATGGTTTGATTGTAGGGAGCCCGGTTTACTTTGGGACGATTTCCGGCCAGTTGAAGGCGTTCTGGGATAAAACGAGGGTTCTCCGCGGCGAAAAGGCCCTTTTGAATGTGGTCGGCGGGGGGGTTGCGGTGGCGGGAGCCCGCTTCGGGGGGCAGGAAGCCGCCCTGAAGGCGATTCACGATCTGATGCTGGTCCAGGGGATGATTGTGGTGGGAGACGGCCACCGGGATTACGACTGCGGGCACCAGGGTGCCTGCGCCCAGCGCCCCGCGAAAGAGGATGAGAATGGCATCAACCGCACGCGCATCCTGGCGCGGCGGGTTGTTGAAGTTGCCGAGGCGACTCAGGGTTTAAGGCTCCGCCGCTAGGGGGTGTGCCTTTGAAAGAGCGGTCGTGCATCCGGAGCGAGATTGAGAGGCGGGAAGCCGCCTATCTCTCCCGCTATGCCGTTTTAAGTGCCCGCACCCGCGGGCGTCTTTTCCCTGAGGAACCCTGCCTTGTCCGCACCGAATTCCAGCGGGACCGCGACCGGATCATCCACTCCAAAGCCTTCCGCCGCCTCAAGCATAAAACCCAGGTTTTTATTGCGCCGGAGGGGGACCACTACCGGACGCGGCTCACCCATACTCTGGAAGTTGCCCAGATTGCCCGGACCATTGCCCGCGCCCTCAGGCTCAACGAGGACCTGACGGAGGCCATCGCCCTGGGTCACGATCTCGGCCACACGCCTTTTGGGCACGCCGGGGAGGAGGCCCTGAACGAAGTTTTCCCCGCCGGGTTTCGCCACAACGAGCAGAGCCTGCGGATTGTCGAAAAGCTGGAGGGGGAAAGGGGGCTCAACCTGACCTGGGAGGTGCGGGATGGGATCTTAAACCATACGGGGCCCGTCAAGCCTGCCACCCTCGAGGGCCAGATTGTCAAGATTGCGGACCGCATCGCCTACATCAACCATGATGTCGACGACGCCCTCCGGGCCGGCATCATCAGGCTTGAGGATCTGCCCCGGGAAAGCATCCGGGTTCTGGGGGACCGCCATAAAACGCGGATCAACACGATGGTGCTGGATTTAATCCAGCACAGTTGGGACAAGCCCGAAATCAGAATGGGGGAGGCTGTTCAGGAGGCGACGGATAAGCTCCGGGAGTTTCTTTTTCAGAATGTTTACATTGGATCCCTGGCAAAGAAGGAGGAATTAAAGGCGCGGCGAATAATAAAGATTTTGTACCGGTATTACGTAGAAAACCCGGCGGATCTTCCTGTTGAGTTGCAGGAAAAGGCCAAAACTGAAGGGATTGAACGATGCGTTGTTGACTATGTGGCAGGAATGACGGACAGGTTTGCGATTAAAACCTTTGAAAAGCACTTCCTTCCCTTTCCCTGGGTTGACGCGTGAGGGTCCCGCAGGTAAAAGAGGAGATAAC
Organism: Bacillota bacterium; assembly: GCA_013177945.1. NCBI lineage: Bacteria > Bacillati > Bacillota > Bacillota bacterium. The sequence goes on along the minus strand of JABLXW010000014.1, from coordinate 75,764 downwards.
AGGAAAGCGGCGAACTAAGTTTTAAAGAAGCAACAAAGGGATGGATGGCTGCATGGCGGGGCTTATACCTGGGGATTTTGTGGAAACGGTTCGGAACAGGATAGATATTGTCGAATTGATCGGCGAGTATGTGGTTTTGAAAAGAACGGGGCAGAACTATGTGGGGCTGTGCCCCTTTCACCCGGAGAAAACCCCCTCCTTTACCGTTTCGCCTGCGAAGCAGATTTTTTATTGTTTTGGCTGCGGTACGGGAGGAAATGTCTTCACTTTTTTAATGAAAAAGGACCACCTTACCTTCCCGGAAGCCGTTGAAGCACTGGCGCACCGGCTGGGACTGGTTGTCCCCCGTTCCGGCGAGGCCAGGGGGGACAGGGAGCGCAGAGAGGGGTATTACGAATTAAATAGCGAGGCTGCTGCATTTTATCATAAGATATTACGGGATGAAGCAGCAGGGGAAAAGGGCCGCGCCTACTTGAAAGGGCGCGGGGTTTCCCCGGAGATGTGGGAAAAATTTTCGCTGGGTTTTGCCCCGGAGAGCGGGACGGCTTTGCTGGAATTCCTTGAAGGCAGGGGTTATTCCCGGCAGGTGCTTGCCAGGGCGGGTTTAATCCTGATCCGGCAGGGAGTGCAGCAGGACCGCTTTCAGGGCCGCGTCATTTTCCCGATCTTCGACCCCCAGGGGCGCTGCCTGGGCTTTGGGGGGAGGGCTTTAGGGGAAGAACAGCCGAAGTACCTGAATTCGCCGGAATCTTTTGTTTTCAGCAAGGGAAGAAACCTCTACGGGCTTCACCTGGCAATACCCGGGATCCGGGAAGAGGGCCGGGTGCTGGTGGTGGAGGGCTACATGGACTGCATTGCGGCCCACCAGTACGGTTTCACAAACACGTGCGCAGTGCTGGGGACCGCTTTTACCCGGGAGCAGGCCAGGCTTCTGGTGCGCTATACCCCCGAAGTCGTCCTGGCCTTCGACCAGGACGCGGCAGGCTCTGCCGCCAGCCTGCGGGGCGCGGGTTATCTCCTGGAGCTGGGGGCGCGGGTTTACGTCCTGGATCTCCCTGATGGGAAGGATCCGGATGAGTTCCTGCGCAGCCGGGGGAGGGAGGCCTTCGCGGCCGCCTTGAAGGAGCGCGTCATGTCCCATCTTGAGTACAAGCTGGCGCAAGCCATGCAGCAGTCCGATCCGGAGACCGTTTTCGGCAAGGCGGAGATCGTCGGAGCGCTCCTGGAGGACCTCGCCCGGATCGAAAACCTTGTGGTGCGGGATGGGTACATCAGGCTGATCTCCGAGCGGCTTGGGGTTGCGGAGGGGGCGATCCGGGCCGAACTGCTTCGCTACATCGGCAGGGAGCGGGTAAGAAAGGATAGAAATGAAAAAATTAGATATACTATGGAAAAAGGCAAACAAGTTTTCGCAGCACAAAAGCTTTCCGCGGCCGAGGCCGCCCGGCGCGGGCTTTTCAGGTTGATGTGCTCGAACCGTGAGGTTTGGGAGTACGTGCGGCAGGAGGTGGGCCTGGGAATTTTTGAAGGGAAGCTGGGAGACTACGTCCGCCTCCTGGAGCAGTTCGGGTGGACCACCCCTGCCGAACTCCTGGAGAGAGTTCCCGAGGAGGATCAGGCGGAGCTGGCCGGGCTCCTTCTGACCGGCACGGAGCAGGACCTCGACCCGCAGCAGCAGGAGCGGATCCTCAGGGATTACCTGCAGGTTTTGAAAAAAGAGCAGGTAAACTCCCGGATTGCAGCGGTTCTTGCAGCTTTGCGGGAACGTGAAAGGAACGGGGAACTGGAAGGAATTAAGGACTTGATGGCAGAATTACATGGTTTGTATGCGCAGCTCGAGGTTTTGAAAAAACAGCTGCTTTTTTCAGAAAGATCTTCGTAAACCCTGAACCGCGAAACAGGTTCGTTCTTTTAAGACAGGCGACTTAACCGGCAGAACAGCGGGAAAGGAGGGAGACCGGTTGAACGAAAACCAGTTCAAAGATCAGTTGAAAATCGAGGCAGTAAAGGAACTCATACAGCGGGGGAAGAAAAAGGGGTGCCTTACCTACCAGGAGATCATGGACGCCCTCCAGGGGATTGAACTCACCCCGGACCAGATAGATAACATCTACGAGCATTTTGCGGCAATGGGGATCGAGGTCGTTCCTGAAGGTGGGGACGGCCCGGCCTTCGAAAAGGACAGGGAGGCCCCTCCTGATGAGGAGATCGAGGTGGATCTTTCAATCCCCGAGGGGATCGCCATTGACGATCCCGTGAGGATGTATTTAAAGGAAATCGGCCGCATTCCCCTGCTCACCGCCGAGGAGGAGATCGAGCTTGCCAAGCGGATTGAGCAGGGTGACGAAGAGGCGAAGCGCCGCCTCGCGGAAGCGAACCTGCGCCTTGTTGTGAGCATTGCCAAGCGCTACGTCGGCCGGGGGATGCTCTTTCTCGACCTGATTCAAGAGGGAAATCTGGGACTGATCAAGGCGGTTGAGAAATTCGACTACAGGAAGGGGTATAAATTCAGCACTTATGCAACCTGGTGGATCAGGCAGGCGATCACGCGCGCCATTGCCGACCAGGCGCGGACGATCCGGATTCCCGTGCACATGGTGGAGACTATAAACAAGCTTGTCCGGGTTTCCCGCCAGCTGCTCCAGGAGCTCGGGAGGGAGCCCTTGCCTGAGGAGATTGCCCAGGAGATGGACATTCCGGTGGAGCGGGTGCGGGAAATCATGAAGATCGCCCAGGAGCCTGTATCCCTGGAAACTCCCATTGGGGAAGAGGAGGACAGCCACCTGGGGGATTTTATCGAAGACGAAGACGCCCTTGCCCCGGCGGAGGCAGCTTCTTTCATTCTCCTGAAGGAGCAGCTGGAAGAGGTCCTGGATACCCTGACGCCCAGGGAGAGGGAGGTGCTGCGCCTCCGTTTTGGGCTTGATGACGGGAGGGCGCGCACCCTGGAGGAAGTGGGACAGAAGTTCAACGTTACCAGGGAGCGGATCCGCCAGATTGAGGCCAAGGCCCTCCGGAAACTAAGGCACCCCAGCAGGAGCAAGAAGCTCAAAGACTACCTGGAATAAGAAAAAGCCCCACTCCATCAGAAGGAAGGGGCTTTTTGATTCAGGCCCCGTAAAATCAAAAGGGAGGGCGGGCCTGGCCCGCCTGGGAAGGCATGGGTTTCACGTTCCAAAACTGAAGCTGGAGGGAGGCTGAAGCGATGAAGAGGAAGATCGTCAGGATCGATGAAGAAAAATGCGACGGCTGCGGGCTCTGCGTGGAGGCCTGCCATGAAGGAGCCCTGCAGCTGGTAGACGGCAAGGCACGGCTGGTTTCGGAGTCGTACTGCGACGGCCTCGGGGACTGCCTGCCCGAGTGCCCTGCCGGGGCACTTTCCATTGAGGAACGGGAGGCGGCTGCTTATGACGAGGAGGCCGCGAAAAGGCACGCGGAGGTGCTTAAAAAGGCCGCCCCGGAGAGGCTGGCCTGCGGCTGCCCCGGCACCACCGCGAGGGTGATTAAAAGGGAGGGCTGCACCCACGAAGCTCCGGCGCCGCAGAAAGCGGCGGCGCCGGAATCCCGGCTTCGCCAGTGGCCCTGCCAGATCAGGCTGGTGCCGGCCGGGGCCCCCTACCTGGACGGTGCATCCCTGCTGGTGGCGGCAGACTGCACGGCCTATGCGTATGCGAACATCCACGAGGACTTCATGCGGGACAGGATCACCCTCATCGGCTGCCCCAAGCTGGACGACTTCGACTACGCCGAAAAACTGGCAGAGATCCTGAGGGCCCACGAGATCGAGGACATCACCGTGCTCCGCATGGAGGTGCCCTGCTGCGGGGGGATTGTGAAGGCGGTGGAGCGGGCCCTCGCCGGAAGCGCCAGGGAGGTTCCCTGGCGCGCGGTGACCATTGGCACCGACGGGAGGGTTCTCGAAGGCTGATGGCGGGCCGGCCGGGAGGCCGGAGGAGCTCCGTGGTTTACGGGGGCTCGGGTGGACGGGGCAGGGAGGAGTTTTGGCCCTCGTGTGGAGAGGGGCGGGAGGTGTCCCCTCCCTTCCGGCCAGCAGGCAGGCGCCCTGCCCGCCGCGCCGCGTCCCTCAACAGAAACTCGATGTGGGAGTTTACGCTCCGCAGTTCATCTGCCGCCCAACGCTCCAGGACTTCGTAGAGCCGGGGATCCAGCCTGAGCAAGAATTTTTTTCTGCCGGGGGTCGAGCCGGACATAAGACCCCACGCCCTAATACAGGCTGCCCACGTTGATCACCGGTTGGGCGGCGCGTTCAGAGACGATGGCTACCAGGAGGTTGTTGACCATCAGACATTTGCGCTCTTCGTCTAGGCTCACCAGGTTGTCCTGCTCCAGTCTGGAGATGGCCATTTGAACCATTCCCACCGCGCCTTCCACAATGCGCTGCCTGGCCGCAATGATGGCTGCCGCCTGCTGGCGCTGCAGCATGGCCCCGGCAATTTCCGGCGAGTAGGCCAGGTGGGTCAGGCGGGCCTCCAGCACCTCCACTCCGGCCACGGCAAGGCGCTCCTGCAGCTCCCGCGCCAGTTCTGCCGCCACTTCCTCGGCGTTGCCTCGGAGGGAATACCCGCTCTCGTCCTCGAAGGTGTCGTAGGGGTAGCGGGTGGCCACGTGGCGCAGGGCGGTTTCGCTCTGGATCTCCACGAACTGTTCGTAGTTGTCCACTTCGAACACCGCCTTCGCCGTATCCACCACCCTGAACACCACTACCGCCGCGATTTCCACGGGATTGCCCTCCACGTCGTTGACCTTCAGCTGCTTGCTGTTGAAGTTGCGCACCCGCAGGGAAACTTTCCTGTGGGACGTCAGGGGGGCGACCAGCCAGAACCCGCTCTCCCGAACGCTGCCCAGGTAGCGGCCGAAGAATGTCAGGACGCTGGCCTGGTTGGGCTGGACCACGGTAAGGCCGCTGGCTCCAAAAGACGCCGAAAGGAACAGCAAAATGCAGAGCAGCAGCTCAGTCCAGCTCCACCTCTCCCCGACGATTTGAGCGATGGCAAAATAGGCACACCCGCCGTAGAGCAGCAGAATCACCAAAAGCCCCAGAAACCCGCTGGTCTTCCATGCCTTGATTTCGTTCACACCGGCAGCCTCCTCCTGATATGGTTTTGCTATGTTTATGATATCACACTGATATAATTCTTTGCAAGGGGACTTTCTTTCTCCAGAGTGAAGCCCCGGGCTTGCCTGTCGCGCCCGGGGCTTCCTGAACTCAACCGGGGGATTTTCCTTTCCGTCGGACCTGGCGGGACGCCGGATTGGAACCTGCATGTTGGGGGTACGGACTGCCTAAAGGGCGGTGGACGGCTTGCGATCGAAATAGATGTTCTTGCCCGTCGCGGAGATTGGTATTCCCACCACCAGTTCTCCCTCGATCATCTTCAGCTCCCGCGCCACGGCACCGATCCTGTACATGATCCTGTTGTCGGCATTCAGCAGCCCGGCGGTTTTGGCCGCAGAGCCCAGGGCAATGCCCAGGTCCAGCAGCCTCCAGGCGCAGATCGGGCCTGCAAACTCCGAGCTTTCGGCGGTATCGGGCAGCTCCGCGCATGTGGAGAAGCCGCAGGCTCCGCAGTTGAGACCTAATTTTTTGGCATTGCTCAGCGCTATCAGGAGAACAGCGTCGGAATTCCTCACGTTTTCACCGTCGCGGTCGAAGTCCTTCTTGTTTTTTCTCACCCCGAATTCCACCATGGCGTCAGCCAGCTTCTCCAGTTCTTCCCTGCCTATTATTTTGGTTTTGATGTAATCCTTTCCCCCTGCCTTCGGTGCGGTCCTGGCTGCCAGCTCCATTAATCCGGCCACCATCAACATAACGTCCTGCTTCATCCTGCGAAACCACTCCTCTTTTAAATTTGGGGTTTTTTCAGGCGATCCCGGTAAAGTTTCAGGTATCTTCGCGCTTTAATGTCTTTGCCCAGCAGCAGATCTGTGCCGCGAACGGTTTCCATCAGGCCGGGTGCACCCGGGTTGACGATGGGCAGGGTTGCTCCGTTAAGGATGCTTAAAGCCAGGAAACTGTTGTTTAAGTACGGCCTGTAGGGGAGCCCGTGGGAGATGTTGCTTGAGCCGAGAGCCAGGTTTGCCTTCAGCTCGCCGGAGATCAGTTTCATGGTTTCTAAGGTCACCTTGCCTGCCGTGTGATCTATACCCACTGCTGTCACCACGGGATCGAAGACAACGTCCTCCACCGGTATGCCAAGGGCACAGGCCCGTTCCAGAATCCTTTTTGCAATTTCCAGGCGCTTCATCGGGTCGGTGCTGATGCCGCTGTCGTCTAAGCATAGGCCAATAACGGCTGCGCCGTAGTCTCTGGCCAGGGGCAAAACTTTTTCCAGGGATTTTGTTTCACCCGATACACTGTTTATTAACGGTTTCCCCGGGCATACCTTAAGGGCAGCCTCGATGGCCTTAGGGTGTGAAGAGTCTATGGATACCGGAAGTCCTGTTGCTTCGGCTGCGAGCCTTACCGCCTGCGGCAGGATGGCTATTTCGTCGACGCCGGGTGCACCCACGTTTACATCTATCACATCGGCGCCTTCATCCTTTTGCGCCAGAGCCTCCTTTTCTACCAGTTCGAGCCTGCCTTCGCGCAGGGCCGTGGTTAACTCTTTCTTCCGGGTAGGATTGATCCTTTCTCCGATCACCACCGTTGGTTTGTCGGGCGATGCCTCAACGGTGGTTTCTGTTCCGGAAAGAATGGTAATCATAGATACTCCTCCTCTTTCTCTTGCTGTTCTACCTGGTACGTCAATCCGTATTCTTGAGATGTTTCGTCAAGGGCCTGCAGGAGACAGTTTTCTAAAGAGCCCTGGTCGATCTTGTATGCAATTAAGGCCGTCTTTAACAGGGCCTTTGACGACTTTGGAATCGGCGCTTCGGAAAATTTGATTGCGGCGGCACCACCCGTGGTGCTGCCGAATATCAAACCCCGATCCACCTCCAGGGAAGCCTTGATGTGCCCCAAAAAAAGTTTTCCGTTGTTTAGCCGGGACCGCATTCGTCCTAGCAAGGCCAGGACGAATTCTGACCACTGCTCTGCCGTAAAGTCAAAGGCGCCGTCCAGCTTAATTCTTCTGCTTGCCACCGAAACGTGGAAATCTGAGGCGCAAGGATGACTATCCAATTCGGAAAAGCACCTCCCTGGCTGCTTTATCTCCTCTGCTTAAAAGATTGCCGGCAACGACAGGAATTTCCGGACGCAGTTCCCTTATTCTTTCCAGAACGGATTGCAGCTCGCCGTCCCCGCACAGATCGACTTTGCTTACCACTATCAGGTCTGCGTTCATAAGGGCGTCCGTGATGAGATGCTCCAGCTCCTTCATCAGCATCTGGAACCTTGTGGCATCCACCAGCACCACATTGACCACGGGAACCTCGGCACTCCAATAACGAATGGTATCTATGATTTGGCTTGACAGTGCGATGCCTGACGGCTCGAGAACCAGCACATCCACGTTGCCGGCGTTCGTTATTGCCTGCAAAGTTTTAATCAAATCGCTGCTTGTCTGGCAGCACACGCAGCCGCTGAAAAGCTCGTATAAGCGAACCTCATCCCAATCCCGGAACAGATCGGGATCGATGCCAACGTCTCCCACTTCGTTGATTACGGCTGCGATCCTTTTTTCCTGCTCGACCAACAGTCTTGCCAGCTCCAATGCAAGAGTTGTTTTTCCGCTTCCGAGAAACCCGGAAATCAATAGGATCCGCAAAGCTTTCAACCTCTTTTCTAAAATGCGGGAGGTTCGGGAAAGTGCATTTCTTTCAGGTACAGCCGCAGGAAGTCTTCCCGGCCGGAGAGGGGAATGTATTTCACCTTTCGTGCCAGCATCAGGCTTTCGGCGTAGGCATCCTTGGATAGCAATGCCATTTTGGCCCCCTCTCCCGCAGCATTTCCCACCGAAACGATTCTGTCCAGGGGCAAGGGGGGTATCAGGCCGATTCCCCGCGCGCTTTCCCGGGATATGTAGCTGCCAAATGCTCCCGCCAGGATAATCCGATCCAGCGAGTTTATCGTCAGCCCCAGTTCCCGCATCAGAATCTCGATGCCGGCCCGAATCGCCCCCTTGGCCAGCTGGACCTGGCGGATGTCTTGTTGGGTGAGGATTATAGGCTGCCCCGCTTCTGTTTCGGATTCTTGAGTCAGGACGATTGCCCTCCCCTTTCCCCAGGGCACTACTCTGTGCCTTAAAGGGCCGGGTACACTTTCCTTGGGCAGGATTCGCCCAGAGCCGTCCATCAACCCCAGCAGCCTGCTTGCGTAGATGGCATCGATGAGGCCCGAGCCGCAGATCCCCTTGGGCGGCAGCCCGTTGATGGTGTGGATTTCAAAGTCGCTGCCGTCGCCCACCCTGACGTGGTCGATGGCTCCGGCGGTGGCGCGCATCCCGTAAAGAATACGCGCCCCTTCAAAGGCAGGCCCCGCCGCAGCCGAACAGGCGGCCATTTCATTCTTTGTTTTTAAAACAATTTCACCGTTTGTGCCGATATCGATCAGCAATGTAGGATTCCGGCTGTTGGGCATGCCGCTGCCCAGGATGGCGCCTACCGTGTCGGCCCCCACAAAGCTCCGTATGATCGGAAGAGTTCTGACCAGCCCGTTTTTGTTAATGGCGATTTTGAGATCTGGCGCCCGCACCTCGATGGCTTCTTCCAGTACGGCGTGATAGGGGGCCACGGCCAGGCTTTGGGGCGAGATTCCCAAAAAAAAGTGGATCATGCAGGTGTTCCCGACGGCAACCAGGTCGTAAATGAATTCCCGGGACACCCCTGCTGCATCTGTGACCCTCTCGATAAGCTCGTTGACCCCATTGATCAGGAGTTGATGTAAAACTTGAAGGTTCTCGGGTTTGCGCCTGATGGAACTGATCCGGCTCAGGATGTCGGAGCCGAAGGAGGCCTGGGGATTTTCCATGGCGGCGACGGACAGCTGCCGGCCGGAAGATAGTTCTACCAGATACCCGACCATTGTGGTGGTACCGATGTCGAGGGCCAGGCCGCAAATCGGTTTCTCGCAGTCTCCCTCGAGCACATCAACCAGGCGGTTACCTTCGATTAATACTGCAATGCGATCCGATGACATCGTGGCTATACGGCGCAGGAGGTCCAGGCTAATTTCCACATCTTCCTTGCCCTTTTCGGCCAGCGCTTTCTTGAGTCTGCATGTGAGAGAGGCGGGCTCGGAAGCAGAGGCCTTGGGGATTTCCAGCTTTTCCAGGGAAAATCGGGGAGCGATATTCCAGATCTCCTCTCCTTTCAGGCCTGCCTTGCTCTCCGCCATACCCCTGGCCGCAGGCACGATCACCGTTGCGTTTTTTACGATTCGGGCCTGGCATGCCAGGCGCATGCCATCCTTGGCAGACTGCTCCTTGAGGATTTTCTTTTCTCTTTTTGTCGCCGGCGCAAGCCCGGAGACTTCTTCCACCAGGCACTTGCCGCATCTTCCTTTGCCGCCGCATACAGCAGCAAAAGGGACCTTTGCCTTCCTGATGGCTTCCAGTACATTGGTGCCGTATGGCACGGCTATTGTTATATTTGCCGGCAAAATAGTTACGTTGAGTTTCATGGCCCGGTTACCTTTGAGAAAATTTTCCATGCTTTAATTGCCTTACACGCCCTATTTCGGGGCGTGTAAGGCGTTAGGTTAAAGAGGGGGGAGGGGGAGGTATTATTATTTCAAGGTTCTCGGGTTCTTTCTGTAGTGCAAGGCCCACTGAGGCAAATTCTTGGTCAATTTTTTCCTGCTTTCCTGGAAAGACTCTTCAGTCCATATTTGTTCTGCCGCAGTTTTGCACTCCGGATACTTCCCGTACTTCCGCGTTGCTTCGATTGCCGCTTTGACGTTTTCCAGAGGGGTTCCTACGGATATTTCGCATCCCGGCATGATCACGGCGGTGGTGTGCGGGGTGGTGTGCTCGATAAATTCTTTAATCATGGTGCGGTTGTACTCGGCGTCCTTGTAGGCCAGGGCCTGGGTTGTCGGGGCGTTCATGACACAGGCGATGCCTTTGTTTAGCCTTGCCACCCATTCGCACCACTGTGCCCAGGACCATCCCAGCTGCTTCATCGGCTCGTCGTACTGAACGCCGGCATACGGCATGGATGCAAGCATTTCCATTGCGTAGGGCAGGTTGTGGCCGCAGATGTGGTGGAACGGATATTTGAAGATGCTGGCGCATTTTTCTGCAAAGATCCGGTCGTAGATGCCGAACTCTTCGAACTGCCTGGGGCCCCAGGTCCGGGCGCCGCCGAACACACAGATGAATTCTATGCCTGCCTCGGCATAGGGGCGGCACGCCTCAAGAGAACCCAGCAGGTACTCTGTTACCAGCTCCAAATAGTAGTGAACTTTTGACTTCGGCTCGGAAACCGTCCAGCGCAAGAAGTTTTCCACACCTACCGCCCATTCTGCCAGGTTGCTGGGGTTGGGGATTCCCAGGATCGTCGGGACGGTGTTGTTCATTTTTTTCTGGAATTCCAGCATGTGGTCGAAATGCGGCAGGTAGTGGGTGGCCAGCCTGCCGAGCCCGTACTTTTGCCAGGGCTTGCTTTCGTAGACTTTGATCATTTCGTCGAGGCTCTTGGTCACTTCGCGGAACACAACGTAAGACTTGCCGTCGCGCAGGTCGTAGCAGCTTTTGCGCTGTTCCGGAGTAAGAAGGGGATCCAGTACGTGGCTTGGGCAGAAGTACGGCCAGATTACGTCCTGGCGCAGGTCATGCCAGGTTTTCAAAACCGCATCGGTGACCTTATCCACATCATCCCATGTTTCGTAGAAGTCGTATCCGGCGTATATTATTTGCCATTCGTCGGTTTCGATGGCTACCGGGACCATATCCGGATCTTCCAGCTCAAATGCCTTGCGCATTCTTTCCGTATGGGTCATCTCTCCGATTTGAGGGAGGTTGATGCACTTTTCTACCCATTTGTCCACTACTTGGCTCATCTGTTTTCCCTCCTTGTAAATTTCCTGAAAATTATTTTTGGCTTCTCTGCGCCAGGAGCCTCTTCATGCCTTCTGCCGCTTCCCAGGCATCGTCCCAGGCGTCATCGGCTCCCATTTTTTTGGCTACCTCTGAGTCTACCGCGGGGCCGCCGCAGACCACCAGCACCCTGTCCCTGATGCCAGCCTTTTGGAACTCCTTGACGAGCTCCTCCACATGCAGGAAAGTTTCGCTCATGTACGTACCCAAACCCACGATGTCCGGATTGTATTCCTTTACGGCCTCTATAAACTTTTCCGCAGGCACGTCCAGTCCCAGGTCGATGACCCTGAAGTTTTCTCCTTCGAATACCGGAACGGCAACGTCTTTTCCTACACTGTGGATGTCGCCCCAGATTGTTCCGATTACGATCGTTCCTATGTATTCGGTCTTTTCATTTTGTTTGATCTGGGGCTTGAGGATTTTCAGGCCTGCATAGTAAGCATCCACCGATCCCATAACTTCCGGCATGAAGATTTCCATGTTGTTCCAGAGTTCGCCGACCCTTCTCATGCCCGCAGACAGTCCGGCTGAAATCGCTTCAAAGGCCTGGATTCCAGCTTCTAAAGCCTCTTTGCACTTCGCTTCTACCCCTTCCACATCCATATCGACAACAGCCTGGGCCAGCTGAGCCAGAATCTCCTCTTTGCTTGCCATGCTTCACACCCCTTTAAGTTTTTTTATTTTTTTAAGAAGCTTTTGATTTCCGGAAATTGCATCTTGCCTTTAAGGAGCAGTAATCACAGGTAACCTTCGATTTTCCACCCAATCCCGGTCCCAATCCAATGGCCTGGGTCGTAGACTTTAGAGGCGTCATGATGCACGTATCGGTTAGCGAAACCCCGATTTTAGAAGGCTCCAGGATTTGGAACAGCTTTCGTTGATCGGTTAATTCCCACCCCAGATAACCGGGACTTAAAGCTACACTGGAAGACAGGCCCTCCGCCTCGGCGATCTCCTCAACCATCCTGCATCCTTCCAGGGCGAGCATGTCTACGGCCAGGGAGCCGATACTGTCGAGGATATACGCTTTTGCAGGAAAACCGTTCGCTCGGTATTCCGCCACGCGCTGCTCCAGGCGGGGACCGATGGTGCAGCACATGAAGTAAACCCTGGTTGCCGTGCGCATCAACTTTGCCATGATGTGGACCCCGAACCTGTGGCCGGTTTCCACGGTGAGATGGTTTTCTCCGACTTCGGCAACCGAAAGGGAACGGTAGATGTAGACGGGATCGATGAGATTAAGCGCCTCGTCTAAAAGCTGCCGGTAGTTGTCCAGCGCCTTTTTGTTGATCTTGTTTTTTGCCTGCCCGACGCCGTGCACCCGGAGCAGGTCGTCCATTGTGAGATCGATCTTGACATCCCGGACGATTTCCATGTCTCACAAGCACCTTTCTGTGATGGGAGGGGGTGTTTCGGGTGGAGGGGCTTCTAGGCCTCTCCACCCGGATCATGAGCCGAAACCCGTTTACTCCGTTTTTCCGCACATTTTACCGCCGATGGCCCACTCGTCTGGAGGGATGTCCTGGAATGTAATCCAGATGTATTCTTTGGGAACTCCGGTTTCCTGATGGACCACCTCTGTTATTTTTTCGGCAATCCTCGCCTTGCGGTCCTTGGGGTGCCCCTCGAAGATGCGGATGTTGATGAACGGCATGCTCCTCACGCTCCTTTTTTTGTTTTAATTTTTCCCGTTATGCTGCAACGGGATTACGCCTTTTTTAGGGGCCCGGCGGGCCCTGGCGACCGAGGGGACGGATTCAGGCTTCGGGTTTTGCCCATAGATTGGTTACTTCCATGATCGCCAGGGCCAGCACGAGCCCGCCGGCCAGGGTTAGGAAGATGCTCCCCGGGGCCTGTCCGTTTTGGGAAAACATGCTGGCTACGGTGCCGAACATGATGGGGAGCTTGTTGGCCCAGGTGTTGGCGGTGAGGCAGAGGTGGATGGCGCACATCACCAGAGTCACGACGCCCACCACCAGGAGCAGGGCCAGGTTGGCGTTCAATCCTGCGCCGACCAGCAGTCCGATTAATTTCAGATAGATGAATCCCCAGATGATGCCGACGGCGGAACTGACCAGGTAGTGGGGAAACTCCTCCCGTTTCGCGCCGGCCCCGAAATATATGGGGAGGGCGACAAACGTCATCCAGATCAGGTTTTTAATCGGAAAGTATTGATAGAGAAAGACGTATATCCCGCACAAGATGCCGGCAACGATGCTCAGCTTGAAGAGGTAAGATTTCATTCGTTTCTCCCCCTTTTGAAGTTCTGCTCATGAAGACAACTCCGTGGAATACCTCCGGTAGAGTTCTTGCCTGTCTTGCTCCTCCATTTTGTAACAGTGTCTGTTCAGCTCCGGGAAGGCTCTTGACTCCACATCCTGGACGTAGTTTTTGAAGGCTTCTTTGATGATGTCGTAGAGGTTGCAGTATTGTTTGACGAATTTGGGGACAAAGCTCTTGTATAAGCCGAGCATGTCCTGCACGATGAGCAGCTGGCCGTGGCAGTAGGGGCCCGCTCCGATGCCGATGATGGGTATGTTGCTGCGTTTGGTGATGATCTTGCCTACTTCGGCCGGGATTGCTTCAAGGAGAATGGCAAATGCTCCCGCTTCCTCTAAGATCTTGGCATCTTCGATGATTCTTTCGGCCGCCTCCAGGCTTCTGCCCTGGGCCTTGAAGCCCCCGAGCATGGAAATGGATTGCGGCGTCAACCCCAGGTGCCCCATGACGGGAATGGTTGCCCTGGTCAGCGCCTGGATGGTTTCGGCCACTTCCCGGCCGCCTTCCAGCTTAATGCCGTCCACCCTGGCCTCTTTCATGAACCTGCCGGCGTTGCGAATAGCCTCCTCAATGCTGATCTGGTATGACATGTAGGGCATGTCTCCGATGACAAAGGCGCGAGGGGCGCCCCGCCGTACGGCTTCTGCGTGCTCGATCATGGTATCCATGCGGGCCGGAAGCGTTGAATCGTGGCCGAGTACGGTCATGTAGAGCGAATCCCCAACGAGAATTATTTCGATTCCTGCCTCGTCTTCCAGCTGGGCCATAAGGTGGTCGTATGCTGTCATCATCGTTATCGGCTTTCCGGTTTTTGCTTTTTCCCTGAGGTATGGGATCGTAACTTTTTCCACGATTTTCTCCCCTTCGTCAATTTCTTTTGACTAAAAGGTTTTTCTTTGCTATCCTTACAGTAGGCCATTTTTTTGGAGGAGAAACACAGGTTGCTCGGTGAACTCCTTGCTTCCTATGTTTCTCCTTTTTTGTTTTTATTTGCCCTGCTTTTTGCGATGGCTGGTAGACCGGGAAATCAAATTCTAAGTTTGAAGACGTTTACGGCAGTCTCGCCCAAAGCCTTGCGTCGTTGTTCCTCGGTGATGTCAATCACCCTGTACTTGGCCATTTCCGCATCCAGGTTTTCCGGCGAATCGGATCCCATCATGACCCGGTCGGCCCCTAAATAGTCGATGGCCCATTTGATGTCAGGGGTCATGCACCAGGATGTTTCGAGGTAGAGGTTTTTGAACTCACCGGCGATGAAAATGGCCTCGGGTGTCAGGGTGCAGGCTCCCGCGTGGGCCATAACGATGGGCACATCCGGATACTGCTTGGCCCTCGGAATCACCAGGGAGGGCAAAGAGAAGGGGATGCCGAAGGAGGCGTTGTGAATCATCACGGGGACCTTTAATTCCCTGGCGGTTTCGAAGAGGATGTCGGCGTCTTTTGCCGGAGGCATTAGGGCATGTCCGATGGTGTGGCATTTAACGGCCACAAACCCGAGCTCCTTGATGCAGCGGACGAGCTCCTGATAAACCACTTTTTCGTCCTGGTGGGGGTTGATGCTGGCGATGCCGAAAATTCTGCCGGGATACTTTTGGGCCAGCCTGGCAATATCGTCGTGGATTTTAATCGGGTCAGGGGCGCCGGGGAAGGGCTGAACTATGGAGATGTCCACCCCGTTCCGTTCCATCGAAGAAATAATCTGTTCTTCTGTGCATTCCCAGCCAAAGACACGACATGGACCCAAATGAACGTGAGCATCAACGATCGGCATGGAAATTTCTCCTTTCTTTTTCTTTTCGATGCAACAAAACCGCATGACACTAACTTGATTCATTTGTTTTCTGATACGTTTTGTGCTATCACCCTCCTTATCCCAGATTGTTTATTTCGACAACTTTTGTTCCATATTACGGAACCTTGTTCCAATAATCACAGATAAAAAATATGGAAAAAGTGAATTATTTTTGGTACCCCAGTGCGGCGGAGAGTTCTGATGCGATGCTCATGACGGTAGGATACACTTCCATTAGCCTGGTTTTGGTGAGGCGACAAGAGGGGCCGGCAATGCTTATGGCTGCTATGATGCGCCCCGATACATCGCGGACGGGAGCGCCGACGCATCGAAAACCGATGCTCAACTCTTCGTCGTCTATGGCATACTGCCTTATTCTGACGTTTTCCAGCTCCTGGCGCAATTGTTCCAGAGAAGAGATGGTGTTTATGGTGTATTGCTTGAATTCTTTTCCCCGGTATAACTCTTCCAATTCTTCTGCCGATAATTCGCACAACAGGGCTTTTCCCAAGGCAGTGCAGTATGCCGGCAAACGGGAACCAATCTTAATTTCCATCTTTAAGATGTGGTTGGTTTCAACCTTATCGATGTAAATAGTTTCCGTTCCGTCTAATATGGCGAGAATTGCCGTTTCTCCGGTTTCCTGGCATAATTTCTGGAGATACGTCTTGGCCGTTGAGTCAAGCCCCATCCTTCTGGGCACTTCTTGGGCGATCTCAAATAATTTCCAGCCGGGTCGATATTTGCCGCTGTTTGAAACCTGCTGCACAAAGCCGTGAGCTTCGAGGGTTGTAATTAGCCTGTGAACGGTGCTTTTGCTCAGGTTGAGCTCTCTGCTGAGCTCTGTGATCCCCATATCGAAATGGCTTGCGCATATGGCTTTTAAGATGCCAATGGCTCTTTCTACGGACTGTACCTGGTAAAGGTTTTTCCTGGCTTCTGTTTTCTGCATCTCTACTTTATGCGTCAATTTTAACACTTCCTTCCCACATTATAAAACGAGAATTCATTTTTGTCAAGAGGTATATTCGAAATTTTTATAAAAATGAATAAAACGTTCCATATAATGAAACATATCGTTCATTTTTATATGTTTTGCCCATTGTTTTTGTTTTGATGCAGTATTTCAGAAGTACGCTATGAAATCGTTCCGTATAGTAGTACAGTTAACTCGCTCCTAGTTTTTATATAATATACAATAAAAAACTAGAATCTCCTTCTTTTTCTTTAAGATTCGCGGCAGATTCGCGGCGCCACAATTTCATTCAGCTCACCATGCCCTATCTGCTGCAGGTGCCCTTCTCGGGGAAATACGACCTCGCGGCCGTAACCGTAAACACTCCCAATGCTCCCCACTACTAATACTTTATCACTGGAACCTGGTGAACTCGTTAAAACCGCTCTAAGACCTTTAAAACCTTTAACCGACGAGGGCGAAGCTTATAACCAGCTTAAAAAGGCCACTAATTTCCCTATCCTGAGACCTGGCTACCTCCCGCCGGGCTTCAAGGTTGCCCCTTATATTATCGATGCATACGGCAAGCCAACGGCCAATCCCGACGTTATAGAGCTAACAGTGAGATATGTCCGCGGCGATGACCGCATTGATTTCTCAATAGGTGAAAGGGGAGACTTTGGTGAGGCGAAAGTAGAAAAAGTAACTATAAGAGGTTACCCGGGACGGTTTGATTATCGCATCACAGATGGTAAACCCTGTGGAATCCTGGTATGGACTGAAAAAGCAAACGGGGAAGAAGTTAACTATGTGTTAAACTTTACAGGTGTTTCTAAAGACGAGATCATTAAAATGGCTCAATCCATGCGAAACTTACATGAAAACTGATTATAGACATTCGTTCCTGTTCCTAAAATCTTCTTGCCAGCAGAAATACTTACATGGGGGACTTGTAATGGTTGGTTTACCAGCTATGAAACGGTATTCTATTATAACTATGACGGGAAGGCATATTGCAAGGATTACACAGGATATTGGGAAACAAATCAACCTGATGCCTGTCTCGACACTCGCCTTTCTGGCAACAGCAATGAGTTAGACTTTTGTGTTGGGTGTGCTAATGCAAATAATTTCACTTATAATAGATGGTACTACTACTATGTCCGAGCAGAGAAAGAAGAAAACTCCACAGGAAGTAAAGTTAAGGTTCAAGCACAAAGAAGCTGTAGATGTCCTTCCTCGTATTATAGCACATATTGTGTCTTTGCAGAGGGCAGCCAACCAATCGTAATTAATACCATTTTCTTCGGGATATGCACCTGGTTGGAGAACCTGGTGAGAACCAGAGAGGAGAGTTTTGATTGATCCCCGGTTTCTAGCAAAGGCTCCGAATAATGCTGACAATTTTGTATGAGCGGGGGTATTACAGTATCAGTAAAAACAAAATTTAATGAGTTGGACAGCAGCTTTTTTCATATTCTCAATTTTATGGGAGTCCAGTTCCTTTTTTTTATCCTGCCCTACTTGGTCTATTATGATGCAGGTCTTACCTTTTTGTTTGGCCTTTCTGCAAGCGCGTTAACATTGCTGGTGCTCCGCAATAAATATACTTATCGCATTAGATTTCTTGATACGGTAGCCGTTTTTACAGGAACAAGTGGTATCCTCTATCTTTACAACAATGCAGCTGCTGCTTACACATTACGACGCCAAAGGTATTACCAGGCAGGATCAACCCCTGAAGAGTTTCTAATGTCTTATATATATCGTGATTATTTTAATTTATCTAAAAATTTTACTGTACTCTTCCTTATATTTTTCTTGATTTTAGCCTCTGTTTTTATCTTAGCTTTTCTCTGGAATATAAAATCTAAAGAAAAAGTATCAAGAACAGAGCTGATTGATTTCCTCACTGCCTGTTATGGGTGGGTTCATTTCTTCCTCGGCAGGGCTTTCAACGCAAATTATGCCTGGAACAAGTTAAATCCTTTACCTGATCTTCTGCATTTACTGCTTATATTCCCTACTGTTCTTACGCCACTCCTGATCTTAAGTTTGGGATTAACCTGGTACGGAATCAAACCTTTGTTTAATCCAAACGATCTACTGAACATAAAAATTTTTTTCAGTACCATCCATAACCATGACGATCTGCCAGCATAAAAGAATTTCTTCTTTAATAAGGGTTGCCTGCCTCTGAAGTTGCATTTTTCCGAAAGGCGACTCAGAGGGTACCGATCAAGGGATAAGGAAGCTGAGATAATTATGTCTCGGTTACCCGGAACCTGTTGGTAACCGGCATCCGCCGGTCCTTCCCGAAGGCGCGGGGGGTGATCTTCACGCCGGGAGGCGCCTGCCTGCGCTTGTACTCGCTCTGGTCGATCATGTCGATTACCCTCCGAACCAGGTCCCGCGTGTAGCCCTCTGCGGCGATCTCCTCCGGGCCCAAATCCCCCTCCACGTACTTTTCGACGATCTGGTCGAGCACGTTGTAGGGTGGCAGGTCGTCCTCGTCCTTCTGCCCCGGTTTCAGCTCCGCGCTGGGCGCCTTTTCCAGGACGCGCCGGGGGATGATTTCCCATCCTGCAAGCCGGTTGCGGTAGCGGGAGAGTCGGTAAACGAGGGTCTTCGGAACGTCTTTTAAAACGGCGAAGCCTCCTGCCATGTCCCCGTAAAGGGTGGCGTAACCCACGCTGAGCTCGCTTTTGTTCCCGGTGGTGAGGACGATTCCTCCGTACTGGTTGGTGAGCGCCATGAGAATGTTCCCCCGGATGCGCGCCTGGAGGTTCTGGGCGGTGATGTCGCCGGGCGGAGCGCCAAAGGCCCGCCCGAGGACGGCGAGGTAAGCTTCGCAGATCTCCTGGATCGGGATTTCGAGGAAGTTGATTTTCAGGTTGGCCGCCAGCTGCCTTGCGTCTTCGCGGCTTTCCCGTGAGGTGTAGGGGGAGGGCATGAAGATCCCCGTCACCCGATCCGGGCCCAGGGCGTCCACCGCAATTGCCGCGGTAAGGGAGGAGTCGATCCCGCCGCTCAGGCCCACAAAGACTCTTGAGAAACCGTTCTTGTTGACATAATCTTTAACCCCCAGGACCAGGGCTGCGTAGATCTCTGCCTCCTCCGCGGCATCATGGGAAAGGCCTGAGGCAGCATTGGGCTCTGGTGCTGTTTTGCTTTCTGCCCGGGCCGGGCCGGGGCCTGCCGGGAGCGGGTGCGTTTTTGAGGAAGAGGGGGAGATGAAGATTTGCTGCACCTCTCCCTGAACCCCCGCAAACATTTTAAACTCCCGGTGGCGCAGGTCGTGAAAGCGGGTGCGGAGCACCCTCTCGGTTTGCAGATCCACAACCAGCAGGTCTTCCCGAAAGGCTGCCGCCCGCGCGACGAGGCTGCCCTGCTCATCAAAGACCATGCTGTTGCCGTCGAAGACAAGCTCATCCTGGGCGCCCACGAGGTTGACATAAGCGAGGCAGGCGATCTGGTCCGCGGCCCTCACGGAGAGCATCTTTTCCCGCTGCCGCTGTTTCCCCCGGTGGTAGGGTGAAGCGCTTAAGTTCAAGAGCACCTGCGCCCTGGCCTGGCGGGCCTCCAGGACCGCAGGCCCCACCGGGTGCCAGATGTCCTCGCAGATGGTGACCCCGATGTTTGCACCGGCAAAGGTGAAGACAAGTCCGCGGGAACCGCTCTGGAAGTAGCGCTTTTCGTCGAACACTCCGTAGTTCGGAAGAAAAATTTTATGGTAAATTCCTTTGAGGGAGCCCCGGTGAATTACGGCCGCGGCGTTGAAGACCTCTCCTTCTTCCAGATCGACGAATCCCACGACTACTACAGGATCGAAACTTTTCGTGAAAGCTGCCAGATCCTCGAGATGCTTCCGGTTGGCTGCCAGAAAGTCAGACCTGAGCAGCAGGTCCTCCGGGGGGTACCCGGTCAGGGCGAGCTCGGGGAAGCAGACGAGATCCGCCCCTGCTTCGGCCGCCCGGTTGATGAAAGACGTGATCTTGCGGCAGTTGCCCGAGAGGTCGCCAACTGTGGGGTTAATCTGGGCCAGGGCCAGGCGCAAAGTTCCTTCCCCCTTGAAACTACAGGTCGAAGTAGAGGTGAAACTCGTAAGGGTGCGGGCGGAGCCTGACGGCGTCGATCTCCCGCTCCCGCTTGTACCTGATCCAGACGTCGAGGAGGTCCAGGGTGAAGACGTTCCCTTTCAGCAGGAAGTCGTGGTCCTTCTCCAGGGCATTGATCGCCTCTTCCAGGGAGGCGGGAACGGTCTTCAGGCTGCCGGCCTCCTTTTCGTTTAATTCGTAAATGTTTTTGTCAACGGGCTCTCCCGGGTCGATTTCGTTTTCAATCCCGTCCAGGCCCGCCATGAGCATTGCCGCAAACGCCAGATAGGGATTGCAGGTGCAGTCCGGGGGGCGGAACTCGATCCGCTTGGATTTAGGATTTGCCGTGTAAACGGGAATCCGGACGGCAGCGCTCCGGTTCCGCATCGAGTAGGCGAGGTAGACGGGGGCCTCAAAGCCCGGAACGAGCCGCTTGTAGGAGTTGGTCGTCGGGGCGCAGAAGGCCATCAGCGCCGGAGCGTGCTTCAGCAAACCC
Source organism: Bacillota bacterium (assembly GCA_013177945.1). Lineage (NCBI taxonomy): Bacteria > Bacillati > Bacillota > Bacillota bacterium. The sequence continues at coordinate 55,144 of JABLXW010000014.1, read as the reverse complement.
CCGATGTAATACCTGGCAATTTTGCTGGTTAAGGCATATCCCTTGGGGTCGTAAAACAGGTTCACGCCATCTTTCCACAGGGACTGGTGGGTGTGCATCCCGGAGCCGTTGTCCTGGAACAAGGGCTTCGGCATAAAGGTGACGACCTTGTTGTGGCGCCTCGCGATGTTTTTCACGATGTACTTGTACATCATGCACTTGTCGCCCATCCTGGTCAGGCTGTCGAACTTCATGTCGATCTCGGCCTGGCCGCCGCTTGCCACCTCGTGGTGGTGCACCTCGACCCCGATCCCGACTTCGAGCAAGGCGGCGACCATCTCGCTGCGCAGGTCCTGGTGGGAGTCGTGGGGCGGCACCGGAAAGTAGCCCTCCTTGTAACGGGCCTTGTAGCCGAGGTTGGGGTTCTCCACCCGGCCGGTGTTCCATTCTCCTTCGATGGAATCGATGTAGTAGTAGCCGTAGTTCACATCCTGGTCGAAGCGGATGTCGTCGAAGATGAAAAACTCCATCTCGGGGCCCCAGTAGCTGACATCCGCGATCCCTGTTGATTTCAGATAGTCTTCTGCCTTCTTGGCCACGTACCTGGGGTCGCGGGTGTAGGGCCGGCGCGTAAGCGGGTCGTAGATGTCGCAGATGATCGAGAGCGTGGGAGCCTTGCAGATGGGGTCGATTACCGCGGTATTCGGGTCCGGAATCAGGATCATGTCGCTTTCCTGGATTTCCTGAAAGCCGCGGATGCTGGAACCGTCGAATCCAACCCCCTCGTGGAAGATTCCGTTTCCCTCAAGGTCGTCAAGCTCCGTAAGCTCGCTCACAGGCATGGTAAAGTGCTGCCAGAGACCCGGCAGGTCGTTAAACTTCAGGTCGACGAACGCGATTCCCTTTTCCTTTACAAAAGCCAGTACTTCCTCCGGTGTCATTTGAAACCCTCCCCTTTCTGAGTCAATTCGGAGTCAATACCCGCGTGTTTTGAGCCCCTTCAGCTCCAGATTTTAAGGCGGTATCCCGTCTTTCACCCCCTGCCGGCTAATTGAAAAGGGCCCCTGCAGAAAAGCAGGAGCCCCATTGCCCCAAAATGAAAAGCCCTCCATCAGGAGGGCTCCGTTACCCTTGCTGCTCCGGGCAGACAACCTTGCCTGCCTGCGCTATTCAGCTCACATCTTAATATTAATCGGAGCAGGTCAACCTGTCAACCGAATTATTAAAAGTATACATAATACTTCCTTCGCCTGCTTCCTCAAAGCCGTCTCCGGCTGAATCTACCTTGTTGAAAGCTAGCCAGGGTTATGCCGCATTTTCTTGCAGGCAAATATCAGGCAAATATTACATATACACCGTCGTCCTGATCTGTTAGAATCAAAAAGAGATGTAAGCAGCAAGTAAAATGTAAGTAGTAAGTAATAAGGAAGGCAAATTGCGGGTGGGAGAACCCGAAAAGCTGCGAAAGGAGAGGAAACCTGTGAGAGTTTGGGCCAGGCGGTGGGTAGCTCTCTGGTTGGCTGTTGTTATGCTGGGCGGAAGCGCGCTGGGATGGGCGGTACCGGCTTGCGGCGGGGAGGCTCCGGGAGCGCAGGCTGCCAGGGTCAAGGGAGCCAGGATCACGCTGGAAGAGGCGATCGCGCTCGCAAAGCAGTTCGTCCGCATCCCCGAAGAGTACAAAAATTTCCAACCGGGCTACAGTGAAGATGAGAAACAGGGGGTTTTCTGGGAACTGCACTGGAGCAGCGATGAGCACCCTGATTCAGACAGCATTTATGCCCGGATAAATGCCGAAACAGGGGAACTGTGGTCGCTGGACCAGTGGAAAACCCCAGCTCCCGGAACCGCGAGGCGCGGCTTTCCCAAGCTGAGCCGCGCCGATGCCGTGGTGAAGGCCGGGGAGTTTCTCAAACGGGTTTTACCGAATTATGTGAAGGATCTTAAACTTGATTCGGAAGACGGGTCCTCTTTTCCTTATGTCAGCCTGCGGGACGGGATGCCGCCTGTTTACTCCTTTAACTTTGTGCGGATGGTGGGCGGCATCCCCTTTCCGGAAAACTCCGCCAGCGTCGAGGTTGACGCGAATACGGGCGAGGTCCGGAGCTTCCACTTCAACTGGGACGGCCGGTTAGAGTTTCCGGAGGCAAAAGATCTCATCGCTCCCGACCAGGCAGCGGCATTGTGGCGGAAAAACGCCGGGGTCCGGCTCGCCTACTTCCGCCAGGGTGAAGAGAGAGACGCCCCGGCGCGGCTGGTTTTTGCCCCTGAAGCCCGTGAATTGATGATCGATGCCAGAAGCGGCGAAATTTTAAAACCCGAGCGGCATTTCGATTATTACGGATTCGAAATGGGCGGAGCCGGCGGCGGGGAGCACAGGGCAATGAAAAGTGCACCGCTCACACCGGCCGAACAGGCAGCCCTGGCCGAGATGGAAAAGCTCATCAGCAGGGAAAAGGCCCTTGATCTTGCACGCTCCCAGATCGAGATTCCCCCCGGCTTTGACCTTGAAAGTTCCAGCCTGCAGCAGGAATACTTTTCAGGGCAGAAGGTCTGGAACTTCTACTGGCGGAACAAAGATGAAGAAAGGTCTCTCAACGTAGGCGTTGAGGCCGGAAAAGGGCAGGTCGTCAGCTTTAACCTCTCCGGCCCCGGCCCGGAGCCGACCGGGGAACCCCGCATCACCGAAGCCGGGGCGCGGGATATGGCCTCCCGCTTCCTTGCCAGAGTCGCGGGCAGCTATTTAGGAGAACTTGAGGAGCTGCGCGTCGCCCCGGTGCCCGGTCCCTATCCTGTGCATAAACCTGCTGCGTCTGAGCCCGGGCAGGTGAAGCCGAAGCCGGTGGCCTACGGCTTTACGGCGGCGCGCCTTGTGAACGGCATCCCCTTCAGGGGGAATGGCGTCCAGATCTACGTCGATGCCGTTCAGGGGAAGATTACAAGCTACCGGCTCAACTGGTGGGAGATGAAGTTCCCAGAGGCGCGGGGAGTGATCAGCAGGGAGCAGGCAGAAAATGTCTTTCTTGCGGGCGGTTCTCTCGTTTTGTGCTACCGGCGGGATTTTCCCACTCCGTACCAGCCGCCAGAGGATCGCCCCATTCGCCTCGTCTACGCTTTAGACACAGGCAAATCCCCTGTCTATGTCGATGCCTTTCAGGGAACAGGGCTGGATTACGACTTCCAGCCAAAGCAGGGTGCGGACCAGATGGCCTTTTCCGACCTCTCCGGACACCCCGCTGCCGGTGCCGTAAACCTGCTGGCGAAAGCCAGGATTATCCCGGTGTTCGAAGCCGCCTTTCACCCGGAGGCAAGGCTTTCGCAGCGCGACTTTTTAATCTGGCTGGTGCGGGCTTCCGGCTGGCAGCCGCGGCCTGCCTCCGATCCTGACCGGGAGTTTGAAAAGGCCTGCCGCCAGGCCCTGATGCTCGGCATTCTGAAGCCCGGCGAGCAGTACTCGCCCCGGGAAGACTTGAGCAAGCTTGCGCTGGCCCGCCTGGTGGTGCGCGCTCTGGGCTGGGACGAGGTGGCAGGACTTGCCAGCATCTGGTCCCTGCCCCCAGGTCTGGCAGGTCTGCCGGCCTCCGAGCAGGGTTGCCTGGCCCTGGCCGCGGGGCTCGGAATCTTCGATTTAAACAAAGGCTTCGACCCCGGGTCCGGCCTGACGCGTGCGGAGGGAGCCTCTGCCCTCTACCAGATCCTTAACAGGTCCTGACTTCGCATTCAGGCCGCACTCCAACCGGCCTGCCGCGGCAGCCGGCCGCTTTCTCACCGGCTGCCGTTCAACCGGCCGGCCCTGGCGCTGCGCAGGCGCGCCATGGCGGTGTTTGTCGTCTCCGCGACGTTCACCTCGCTCCTCGTTTTTATTTCCGGCAGGAATCGAGAAAAATTTGTCAAAGATTAAACAGAAAGCCTGGTTGCCTTTTCATAAACCAGGGGCCGCCTCTGGAGAAGTTCAGGTTGAGGCTCGAAAGGAACCTGAGCGCGGAGCTGGCTTCTTTTCAGGGCGTGATGGTTAGCTTTTCTGTGGGGCTGGCCTATTACCCTGAGGATGGTAAAGATGTGGATTCCCTCCTCACGGTTGCGGATGCCAGGATGTATGCCGAAAAAGAGGCCAGAAAGGCTGGCTCCGGCCGGCAGCTTGAAGTGCCCTCCACGGCCTTCATCTGATGGTGAGGCGATGCCTGGTGGATACGGTTTTGTTTGAAAAAAGAGCGAGGCCCAAGCCCCCAGTCAAATGGGCGGGAGGCAAGGGGCAGCTCATCCCCCAGTTTGAGCCCTTGTTTCCCGAGAGGTTTGGGATCTACCATGAGCCCTTCGTGGGGGGTGGGGCCGTTTTCTTCCACCTTCTCCCTGACAAGGCCGTGCTGATCGATAATAACCCAGAGCTCATTAACTTCTACATTGTTGTGCGCGACCATCTGGAGAAGCTTATCTTCCATGCGCAAGGGCACAAAAACGAGGCCAGCTACTACTACCAGGTGCGGGCCCTCGACCCTGAGAAGCTGGATCCGGTGGCGCGGGCATCGCGCTTTCTCTTCCTCAACAGGACCGCTTACAACGGCCTCTGGCGCGTGAACAGGCAGGGAAGGCACAATGTTCCGTTCGGGCGCTACAAGAACCCCAAAATAGTGGATGAAGAGAACCTCCACCTCGTGAGCGCTGCTCTCAGGAGGGCCGAGGTCCTCCTTGACGATTTCAGCAGAGTGCTTGATTTTGCCCGGCCGGGAGATTTTGTTTACTTCGACCCCCCTTACAATCCCCTATCCGGGACGGCGAATTTCACGGAGTACACCGCAGATGCCTTCGGGGAAGAGGACCAGCGGCGGCTGGCCGGGGTTTTCCGCGAGCTTGACCGGCGCGGGTGTTTCGTCATGCTCTCAAATTCTGATACGCCGCTCGTTAGAGACCTGTACCAGGGGTATGATGTTCGCACGGTCTGGGCGAAGAGGGCGATCAACTGCCGGGCCGACAAAAGGCGGCCGGTGGCTGAACTGGTGATCAGGAACTACGGGTGCAGCGCGGGCGGAGGTGGTACCGAACAAGGCTGACCTGCCAGAATGCCGAAAACAGGTGCCCGCAGCTCATTATTTCCGCCGCCGTTCTCGGGCTGAGCCTCATCATCTGCGTCGTCCTCGCCACAAGCACCTGGGCCAGGCAGCGGTCTACGATCAGGGTCACCGGGGCGGCAGCGACGCGACCTCCCTGGAAAAGATCACTAAATCCCTGTTTTTTGCTTTAGTCTGAATCAATAATATCTGGAAAGTTAACCTAATTTTTGAAACCAGATAAACCGATTTATCAAACATTAAAAATATTATCCATTCGAGAGAATAATAAACTTGGGGAGAAGTCCTGGTGCCGGATATTTTGCTTGTTCTGGGCCGGAAACAGTGTAAACTTCGTTCAGGCAAAAATCGCCGGCCATCAGGATTTGCGAAGTGCCCAGGAACTGGCGGGGCAGGTGACCGGCATGGCTCCAGATCTGGCGGCCAGGAGGAAAAAATACTCGGCCAGCCTCAGGGAGGCGCTCAAGAGTTTGGTCCGCACCCTTTCTTCCCTTCCGGAAGTGAAGAAAATCAGCGTCTTCGGCTCTTACGCGCGGGGGAGCAGGGACCTTCTCACCGACCTGGACGTTCTGGTGGTGATGGATACGGAGGAGGACTTTGTGACCCGGCTGCGTCGGATTTATGGGCTTCTAGAGCTTCCGGTGGACTGCGACATTCTCTGTTACACTCCGGCGGAGCTGGAAGCCCTTAAAAGCAGGGGCTTTTTTAAAAAAATCCAGGATGAGGAGATTGTGCTGTATGCGCAGGAGTAGCCTGGAAGAAGGTTTGAGGTGGCTGGAGCAGGCCCGGGAAGATCTGAAGTGGGCAGAGGATTTGGCCCAGAGGGGGGGCTACTACCTGGCCTGCTTTCTCTCCCAGCAGATCGCGGAGAAGGTCTTGAAGGCTTTTCTCTACGCCCAGGGGCTGGAAGTCGTCTTGGGGCACTCCATTGCCAGACTGGGCGCAGAGGCGGTTGAGCTGGATGGAGAGTTCAAAGACAAAGTGCGGCGCTGGTCTGTGCTGGACGGTTACTATATTCCAACCCGGTATCCCAACGGGCTTCCGGACGGCATCCCGGCCCAGGTGTACAACCAGGAGGCGGCCCAGGAGGCTGTCAGGCTGGCGGCGGAAGCGGTGGCCTTTGTGGCGCAAAAACTTGAGCAGCCCGGGGGGCGCGGCAGGCCCCGCCAGGCGTTTTGATCGGGCAAAAGCGATCCTCCCATTCCGATAGAGCGGGAGGTTTTTTGCCGCCTCCCTGAGCCCGGACTGCCTGCCCCCTCATTCCCTCCACCGACCCATGGATTCCCGATTTTGTCTCCTTATTTGTGAGGCCCCCTATTTTTTCCTAATTCGGCGAAATTGCAGCCGTCAAGTTTTCTGGTAGCTTCCCTAGATATTCATTCAAGCAGTTCGAATAATGGCGTTAAGGAAGAACTTATACCCGGTTGGTACTGGTCCAGGGATCCTGGTCCCTATATGTTTTACTTCAATGCCGTCGGTAGCGGTGGTTAATCTTTGGAGGTGAAGAAAAAATGTGGAAAAAGAGGTCTCTTTTTATGGTTCGCCGCGATGCTCCGCCCGAGGGGTGGGGTAACGGGCTGGATCAGGCGCCTTTCGCAGCCGTTGTCGATGCCGAAGGAAAATTGCTTGGAGTTAAAAGCGAGCGCTACGCCGGGATTTATAAAGATACTCCCTTTTACGAAATTGATACTCGGGAGGGGCCCTGGCAGGTAAAGTTAAAAGCTTACGATTTCACTGTCCCAATTTTCGAGAGGGAAGGCGTGAATGTTTTCTACCGGGGCAGCGATCAGAAAGGAAATATTTATGTTGGCGTTAAACCGGCCAGCCTGATGGGAACTAGCGACTTCTACGTTGTGGTTTTCTCCCGCGACCTGGCCAGGAAGAGTGAGTACCGGGTCACCCTGGAAAAAGAGCGTCCGAAGGAGTATCCGCCAAACCTGAGCACGGGGGAGATGTTTCAGGTATCACCTGACGGGAAATGTTTTAACATGGCCTTCCGGAAAGATGGCTTTGCAATCTATCAGCTTCTGCCCGTTGGGGAAACCGGTTAAGGGACTTATCACAGATTCAGAGTGTGACATGGGACGGGAAAAACTCTTCGGGAGCGATCGTTGGTAATGGGCAGTATTACCTGTTTTCGGCAGCCTGGGGAGTTGAAGCAAGGGGCTGCCGAGCCGGGTGTTCCTTTGGAGTTCAGGTGATCGCTACACGGTATTCCCGCAGCCACATGTCCAGCTGGACGAGGTAGGCGAGAAGCTGGGCGCCCCCCATGAGCTGGCTGAACCAGGCCGGGTCGAACTCCCGGGCGCCGGAATCCACCACCTCCCGCACCGCCGCCGCGTTGAGCAGAGGGAGGAGCGGGGAGTTTGGGTCGCTCAGGATCTCCCGGGCGCGGGCGCGGACCGCCTCCAGGTAGGCGGGGTGGTGGGTCTTGGGGTACGGGCTTTTCCGCCTTGCAAGCACCTCCTCCGGCAGCAGCCCCTTCAGGGCGCGGCGCCAGGATCCCTTTTTCTCTCCGGCCGCAGGTTTTCATCCTCCAGGGGATGTTCCAGGCGTACTCCACCAGGCGGTGGTCGCAGTAAGGAACCCGCACCTCGAGGCCGACCGCCATGCTCATCCGATCTTTGCGCTCGAGGAGGATCGGCATGAACCTGGTGATGTTCAGGTACAGCATCTCCCGCATCCGGGCCTCAAAGGGATCCTCCCCCGGCAGGCGGGGCACCTCTGCGATGGCCTCACGGTACCGTTCGGCAAGGTACTCCTCAGGCCGGATTCTGGCGCGGAGTTCGGGGGAGAAGAGGCGCATCCGTTCGGGGAGCATCCGGTTCCAGGGAAAGGTGCCGCAGTTCAGGCTGTCCTCACGGTAAAACCAGGGGTAGCCGCCGAAGATCTCATCTGCCGCTTCCCCGGAGACGGCAACAGTAGCCCCCTTTTTGATTTCCCTGCAGAAAAGGTAGAGGGAGGCGTCGATGTCGGCCATGCCGGGCAGGTCGCGGGCGCGGAGGGCTGCTTCGAGGGCTTCCGCCAGTTCATCTGTCCCGATGGTGATGTGGTGGTGGCGTGTCCCCAACCGGGCAGAGACCTTTTCCGCCCAGGGAAGGTCGGCGTCCCGCTCGTACAGGTTCGCACGGAAGTAGCGGCCTTGGTCGACATAATCCACAGAGTAGGTGTCAAGGGGCCCAAGGCCCTTCTGCTCGCAGGCGCGGGCGGCAAGGGCCGTGATGGCGCTGGAATCAAGGCCGCCCGAAAGGAGGGCGCAGACCGGGACGTCGGAAACCAGCTGCCGCTCGACCGTATCCTCCAGGAGGGAGCGGATCCTGGCTGCGGTGGTTTCCGGGTCGTCCCGGTGCGGCTGGCTCTCAAGCCTCCAGTACTGCTGCGCGCGGATTCCGTAGCGGTTCCAGACCAGGCACCAGCCGGGCTTGAGTTCTTTAACCCCGCGGAAAACCCCGTGCCCCGGCGTCCGACCGGGGCCCATGACCAGGATTTCGGCCAGGCCTTCGGCATCGATCTCTGGCCTGACCATGGGGGTGGGCGAGGAGCGCTTTCAGCTCCGACCCGAAGAGGAAGGCGTTCCCCTGCCGGCAGTAGAAGAGGGGCTTCACCCCCAGGCGGTCGCGCGCTAAGAACAGGCTCTGGTCGGCCTCGTCCCAGATGGCGAAGGCGAAGATCCCGTTGAGGCGCGCCACGCACTCCCTCCCCCATTCCACGTAAGAGGCCAGCAGCACCTCGGTGTCCGAGTAGCCGCGAAAAACATGCCCCAGCGCCTCCAGTTCGCGGCGCAACTCCCTGGTGTTGTACAGTTCGCCGTTGTAGGTGATGACGCAGCAGCGCTCGCCGCGCCTCCGCACCATGGGCTGCTCCCCTCCCTGCGGGTCCACCACAATCAGGCGGCGGTGCACCAGGGCGGCCGCGGGCGAGACCCACATCCCTGCGGCATCGGGCCCCCGGTGCGCCAGGCTTTCCCTCATCTTTTCGAGAACCGGGAGTTCCCGGGTGAGGTCTCTTTCCCGGTCGATCCAGCCTGCGATTCCGCACATCTCACTCAACTCCTCTGGATAAGAAAATTGAACGGCGGTTGGGTCTGGATAAAAGTAAGCGGCGCCCTCGTTTTGCAGAAAACTCATGGCGCCGTTGCCACCTCTTCTTCTATAATTATGCTCATCATCACAAAAACGTGACCAGAAGGGAGGCGGGGTGGGAGCGCAAGAGCCTGCCACTTATTGAAGAAAGATTTGGGCTTATCCCGGACCACTTAATGAAAAGCTTTCCTGAAAGGAAAAATTCGTGTTAAAATATGTGTAAGCACAGAAGGGTGGTGGATCTTTGATGAGCCTGTCGCCGGGAGAGATCAAAATTCCCCAGAAAGAAGTTTATACCTATGAGGATTACGCCCTGCTGCCCGAGGGGGCTCCCTACCAGCTCATAGGAGGCAAGCTGGTGATGACTCCGTCGCCGACAACTTATCATCAAGCTATTTCTATGCGCTTGGGAGGGTGGATTTTTGCTTTTATTACTGCGAAGAACCTGGGTATGGTTTTTTCTGCACCCATAGATGTCTATTTCGAAGAAAAGGAAACTTACCAGCCTGACATTGTTTTTGTTGCGAAAGACAGGTTCCAGATCATCGAGCCTGCCAGAATCAACGGCGCTCCCGATCTGGTAATCGAGATTTTATCTCCCTCCACCGCCTATTACGATTTAAAGAAAAAGGCGAGGACCTATGCCGCCCACGGAGTGAAAGAATACTGGATTGTGGATCCCGAAGACAAAAGTGTTGAAGTATATGTGGGGCAGGAGGGTAAATTTTCCCTGAACCAGAGGGTCGAAGCGGAGGGAAAGGTTAAATCCCTTGTTTTGCAGGGGTTTGAGGCAGAAGCAAAAGAGATCTTCGCCGCGCTCTGAACCTTTTCTATCCTTCTCCAAAAAAAATTGCGTGTTAAAAGGCACTTTGCGGAAATCCGGACTTTTTCTAAAACCAACCTTATCATGATGCTCTTTGCATTTTTGCAATACTCCAGGATAACTTCTAATTGAAGGACATCAGACTGAGGGTGCCGACGGAGGAGTTAAAAGTATACAAAATACTTTTTCCCAAAGGGGTTGTATTTTTGAGAGACTCGTGTAAAAATAATTAGAAAACTAAAGTATTTCGGCGAAGCAGTCGGGCTTCGGGATGAGGAGGTCCCCGTAAAAACAGTACGGGGGCTTTGCTTTTCCCCTCGTTTTACGAATGATAACAAGCGTGATGCTGGGGGCCGCACGGCGGCTGGACCGGTGAGCCGTTACCCGCAGGGTGAGGAAACGTAGACTATCTGCGGATCGGAGGGCAGGCCGGTGGGGGTCGGGAGCAGACCTCGCCGTGAACGGAACGGGGGAGGGGGCGTGGGATTAACTTGCCGGAGGACGATGCGATAGTCCCTTTCTTTCAACCGATAATAGCGGTGGATGCGGGAAAAATAGCCGGTTACGAAGTGCTGGGCCGGGTACAGACACCAGGTGGTGTTTACAGCCTCGGGCCCTTTTTCCACGATCCGGCAGTTCCCGAGCGCGCCAAGGTTAAGGCCGACCGCCTGATACGGCAGAAAGCCCTGGAGCAGGTAGCTGCTGCGGGTATCGGAGCCAAAGTATTTCTGAATATCCAGCCGCAGTGGGTTTACCCGTTTCTTGGCCGCGCCGAACGCCTGCCGACCGTCGACTACCTGCAAACGTATGGTATATCAGGTGACCGGATCGTGATTGAAATAAGCGAGGCGGGAGCTTCCGTGGCCCCAAAGGATCTGGCCGAACTCGCTGGCAGATACCGCGAAGCCGGTTGCAAAGTTGCGCTCGACGACTTCGGGCTTGAATTTAACAACCTTGAAAGGATTTTTGTCCTCAAGCCGGACTTTTTAAAGATCAGCACCGCGTTACCAGGAGATACCAGTAACAAAGCGCTCTTCTGCTCCCTGCTGAAAGTTCTTGGCCTTTTTGCCCACGAAACAGGCTTAAACCTGGTGCTGGAGGGCGTAGAGACCGAAGAGCAGTTCCTGGCAGGGCTTGATGCCGGCGTCCGGTATTTTCAGGGTTATTTCTTGGCTCCGCCACAACCGGAACTGCTGCCCGAGGATAGTCTGGCGGATTTGATCGCCCGAGAATTGGATCGTTACGTGAGCGGAAAGGTTAAACGCTGGACTGGCGAGCTGGAGATCGCCGCGCAGATGAACGCGCTGTTGAACGATGTGTCGGGCGCTGCCGACCGTCTGGACGAATGCCTCAGTCAGTTGCTTCGCGCTGCGCCCCCATCGTGGATCAGGGTTTATGTTTGTGACAGTTACGGGTATCAGAAAACGCCCAACTACGTCAAAAACGGCACGGGTAACTGGCTTCCGCAGTACGGGTACGTCGGGCGCAACTGGTGCTGGAGGCCATATTTTTTCCCGTACGTGGTCGAAGCCGCCCGGAAAAGGCAAGGGGTCCTCTCAGCCGCGTATCTGGATCTGGAATCGTGCCGGCCCGTTCGCACGTTCGTTTATCCTCTGGGCGCCGACCGCTTTCTGTTTATTGACCTGGAGGCTGATTCCGAGGGGTTCGCCGGAGCAGAAGAAAGAGTCCCGTGACCACAAAGCAGGCGGGGTGGAGTGGATGATGCAGCCAAAAAAGTATACATAATACTTACGCAAAAGGGATTGCATCTTCTCATCGGACGTGTTATAAAGTTTTACAAAAAAGCTTCGGCGAGGCAGCCGGACCCGGGATGAGGGAGTCCCCGCAAAAATGCGGGGATTTTGCGTTCCCGCACCGTTTCCCGGCTCTGCCGCAAAAAGATCAGGCCGGGCGTCCGCAGGGCTGCGGAACCGGCAAGGCAGCGATGCCCCTGTTTGAGGAACAAAGTAGTTCCTGGAACAGGGGCTTTTGTTCTGGGAAGTAGCAATTTCGATGTGCTGGGTTGCTGTTTAAAACAAAACTACAAGGGGAAAGGAGTTGAATGGTTTTATGACCAGAAAGATTGCCATTTACGGAAAGGGTGGGATCGGCAAGTCCACCACCCAGCAGAACACGGCGGCGGCGCTGGCCTACTTCTTCGGCAAGAAGGTGCTCATCCACGGGTGCGACCCCAAGGCCGACTGCACCCGCCTCATCCTCGGCGGCAAGCCGCAGGAGACGGTGATGGATACCCTCCGGGAACTTGGCGAGGATGCGGTGACCATCGACCGGGTGGTGAAAACCGGGTTCTGCGGCATCAAGTGCGTTGAATCTGGGGGGCCTGAGCCGGGTGTCGGTTGCGCCGGCCGGGGCGTGATCACGGCCATCAATCTGATGGAGGAACTGGGCGCCTACACGCCGGACCTCGACTTTATCTTCTTCGACGTGCTCGGGGACGTGGTTTGTGGCGGCTTTGCTGCCAGTGTGACGATGGACGAGATGGAAGACCTCGTGGTCAAGTACGGACTTCTGGAGTAGGAGGTTGAACCTGATGAAAATGATTCGTGCGATCGTGCGACCTGAAAAGGCCGAAGATGTGGCAGACGCCCTCGCCGGAGCAGGGTACGTTGCCCTGACGAAAATGGACGTTATCGGCCGGGGCAAGCAGAAGGGGATCCAGGCTCGCGACATTAAGACAATGTTGATGCTGGTCGCCGAAGACGAAAATGTAGAGGAAATTGTGGAGATTATCAGCCGGGCTGCCTACACCGGCCACTTCGGAGACGGGAAGATTTTCATCAGCCCGGTGGAGGAGGCCTACACGGTGAGGACTGGAAGCAAGGGGTTGTAAGAGAAGGTTGAACGGTTTTGGAAGGAGGGAGCCAGGTTGAAGGAAATCATTGCCATCATCCGGTCTAACAAGATGACCAGGACGAAAGAAGTTCTGGCGGCACTGGGTTTTCCGGCCCTGACCGCCTGGAGGGTGCTGGGCCGGGGGAAGCAAAAGGGTCTTGCAGGGGAGGTATCGTTCCAGGTTTCGCCGGAAGTGCTGAGCCAGCAGGGGAGCATGAAGTACGTTCCAAAGCGGCTGATTTCTCTCGTCGTCGATGATGAGGACGTTCTCCTGGTTGTGGGTGCCATCATCAAGGTCAACCGGACGGGTGAAATCGGCGACGGACGGGTTTTCGTCTGCCCGGTAGAGGACGCGGTACGGATCCGCACCCAGGAGCGGGGCACGGCAGCAATTTTGTGAAGGGGCCTGCGGGAAGACCTGCAGCAGGAGCTGAAAGCACTGAACCGGGAGTGGAGGATCCCTTTTGTTCTGGTGACCCACTGCTGCTGCGAAGAACAGCTGGCAAGCAAGGTCTTAAGGCCCTTGCGGTTTCGAGACCGTGTAATATGGACAGAAGAAGGGAGGGATTTTTTTGCGGGCATTGGTGGTGCAGCACGTGGCCTGTGAGGGGCCAGGGTTATTAGAGGATGTGCTCTGCCGGAAAGGATGGGTGCTTGACGTCAGATGTATGGACCAGGCCGGTGCAGCCCTGCCGGAAAGCCTTGGGAATTATGATGCCTTTGTAATTCTGGGCGGGCCGATGGGAGCCGATGAAGAAGAAACCTTCCCCTATCTTTTTCAGGTGCAGGAGTTAATAAAGAAGGCGGTATCACTACGGCTGCCGACGCTGGGGATCTGCCTGGGTGGTCAGCTGATCGCCCGGGCGCTGGGAGCAAATGTAAGGCCGAATCCGGTCAAGGAGATCGGCTGGTACCCGGTCCGCCTGACTCCGGCAGGCCGGGTTGTTCCCCTTTTCGCCGGAATGCCTCCGGAGTTCGACGTTTTCCAATGGCATGAAGATACTTTTAGTTTACCAGACGGAGCGTTTTTGCTTGCCAGGGGCGAAACCTGCAGCAACCAGGCGTTTGTCTATGGGGCATTTACGCGGGGGGTTACGCCTGGGCGCTTCAGTTTCACCTAGAGGTGACGCCGGAGATGATAGAAGAATGGGCCCGGGTTTACGCGGATGAGCTGGCGGCTTTTGGCGGGCTCGGGGCCGCTGAGGCACTGCTTCGGGAGACCCGGGCGCAATGGAGAAAGATGCGACCCTGGCGCGAGCGCTTCCTGCAGAACGTCGAGAGGGTTTTACGGGGGGACATTTTTTAAGCATTAGGATGATGATTAAAAAGTATACAAAATACTTTTCCCAAAGGGGTTGTATTTTTGAGAGACTCATGTAAAATAAAGACAAACGAAGATGTTGCGGCGCAGGCGCCGGACCCGGGATGAGGAAGTCCCCGCAAAAATGCGGGGATTTTGCGTTCCCGCACCGTTTCCCGGCTCTGCCGCAAAAAGATCGGGCCGGGCGTCCGCAGGGCTGCGGAACCGGCAAGGCAGCGAGGCCCCTGTTTTGGGAACGAGGCAGTTCCCGAAGGCAGGGGCCTTTTGCGTTTCTGGCCTGTTTGGGAGAAGGGGGTGGTGAATTACGGCTTGCCTCAATAATTCTGCCTCAATATTAATTGCAGGGTTGCTGAAAATACTTGAGGGGGTTGTTTTTATGCTCAGACGGTTGATTCAGGCTGGATTTTTCTTGCTTCTCTTTTGGCTAGGGGCCTCCGGTTTAGCCTGGGCTAACGGATCCCCTGTAGATACAGGTGATACTACTTTTGTGCTGCTCTCTGCTGCCCTGGTGATGTTGATGACACCGGGCCTGGCGCTCTTTTACGGCGGGATGGTGCGGCGTAAGAATGTTTTGAGCACCATCATGCAGAGCTTCATTATCATCTGTCTGGTTTCCGTCCAGTGGGTGCTTTTTGGCTACAGCCTGGCTTTCGGCCCCGATAAAATGCACTTGCTGGGACAACTTTCCTGGCTGGGCTTGAAGGGGGTAGGCCTGGATCCTAATCCTGACTATGCCGCGACGATCCCCCACCTGGCCTTTATGGCTTTTCAGCTGATGTTTGCCGTTATTACTGCAGCTTTAATCACGGGATCTTTTGCAGAAAGGATGCGTTTTCCAGCCTTTCTCGTCTTCACTCTGCTGTGGACCACCTTTATCTACGACCCGCTGGCGCACTGGGTGTGGGGAGTCGGCGGCTGGCTTCGCAATCTAGGAGCCCTTGATTTTGCCGGGGGCACTGTTGTTCATATCAGCTCTGGAGTTTCGGGTTTGATCACGGCCCTTGTTTTAGGCAGACGCTTGGGCTACAGGAGTGAACCGATGGTTCCCCACGACCTTCCTATGACGGTGCTGGGGGCAGCCCTTCTCTGGTTCGGCTGGTTCGGCTTCAATGCCGGAAGCGCCCTTTCGGCAAACGGGCTGGCCGCCAGTGCCTTTGTGGTAACCAATACCTCGGCCGCCGCTGCGGCCCTGGCCTGGGTATTTACGGAGTGGATTCATCACGGGAAGCCCACCGTACTGGGGGCTGCCAGCGGGTGTGTGGCCGGCCTTGTGGCCATTACTCCGGCCTCGGGTTACGTAGGCGTAGTACCGGCAGTGGTGATCGGTCTTGTGGCCGGTGTGGTTTGCTACCTTGCGGTGAGTGTTTTGAAGGTCAGACTTGGTTACGATGATTCTTTGGATGTCTTTGGTGTACACGGAATTGGCGGCACCTGGGGCGCCCTTGCCACCGGGTTGTTTGCTTCCAGGGCCATCAACCCGGCTGGCGCCAACGGCCTCTTCTTTGGGAACCCGGGCCAGCTCTGGGTGCAGTTCGTCGGTGTGATGGCGAGTTGGTTGTTTGCTGCGGTCGCCACTTTCGTGCTCCTGAAAGTGGTGGGTGCCGTCGTAAAACTCCGGGCAACCGCCGAGGAGGAGATTAGAGGACTCGATCTCCCCATGCACGGAGAACGTGCCTACGACCACATTTTCTAAGGCAAAGGAGGGTAAGAAAAAGTGACCAAGCTGGAGTGCATCATCAGGCCCGACAGACTGGACAAGGTCAAGGAGACCCTCGACAGGTTTGGCCACCACGGTATGACTGTTTCCCAGGTAATGGGGTGTGGCTCCCAGCGGGGCTGGACAGAGGTGTACCGGGGCGTGGAAACCCCCATTAATCTGCTGCCGAAGGTGAAAGTTGAAGTTGTTTTAAAAGATGAAGAGGTAGAGCAGGTTGTTCAACTGATCTGTGAGGCAGCCCAAACAGGCGAGATTGGCGATGGTAAAATCTTTATCTACCCCGTCGCGAACGCAGTCCGGATTCGAACCAGAGAAGCCGGGGAATCTGCCCTTTAGTTCCAGGGAAATTTCTAGGCTTATCCTCCCCTGCCCGCCTGCCGGGTTTTCCCTGCTGGACCCGGCAGGCTTTCTTTTGAGCCCCTGCCTTGTTGGAATTTGTTTCTGCTCCTTGACCCTGGTCTGCCCTTTCTGGCAGGTTGCAGAGCAGAACAACCTTTGGCCCGGTTGCCTGTGCGGGTATTGTGCTGTATATTATACATGGATAACATTAATGTATAGCAGAATTAATAATATATACAGCAGAGGTGGATAACTATGAATATTCGCACCCAGATTTATCTGCCGGAGGAATTGCACCGGCGCCTCCGAGACAGGGCGGTAGAGAGTGGTAAATCAATGGCCGAACAGATCCGGGAAGCCCTTCAGCGTTACCTCGATGAAACAGAGGCCGCGATTCCCAAGCCTGACGACCCGGTTTGGGGCCTGGCCGGCCGGGTTGAAGGGAGGGACCGGGATCTTTCAACCGGGCATGATTCTTACCTTTACGGAAAGGTGGGCCGCAAGAGTTGAAGCCCCTGTTTGTCGACACATCGGGGTGGTGCGCCATCTACCACCGCGGGGATGTCAACCACATCCCTGCACGGGCATGCTGGGAAGAAATAAGCCGGAAAGTTGGGCTGATTTATACCACCGATTACGTTTTGGATGAAACCCTCACCCTTCTCCGGGTGCGGGTCGGGCATAAGCCTGCGGTGGAATTCGGCCAGGTCATTCTCGCCAGCAAGGTGGTCAAGACGGTATCCATCACCCGGGAGCTATGGCAGAAGGCGTGGGAAATGTTTAAAAGGTGCGATGATAAGGAGTTCTCCTTTTACAGACTGTACCAGCTTTGTTGTGATGAGGGAAATGCAGCTCACGACGGCCCTGGCTTTCGATCACCACTTTGTTCAGATGGGTTTCGTTACCCTGCCGGGAACCGAATAACTGCTCACTCCCCTGATTGTCCTGGCGGCCTGGTTCGCAGCCAAAGGTCATATACATCATGCAGTAGACGTGGGAGTCAAACTTTATTTGGCGACGGCACGTTCTCCCATACGCGCTTTGTTTTTCAAAGCCCTCAACAGTGTCTCGTAGATCCACCGCGAATTTTTGGCCAGCCCCGGGCTGAGCAGGGCAAGAATCAATATGTAGAGAGCGGCAAACGGCTGCAGAATCCAGGATACACCGCTGTCCGCTGCGATCTTTGAAACGAGGACGGCAAACTCGCCGCGAGCGATAATGGTGCAGGCGACGGTTGCTGCCGCCTGCCCGCGGTACCCGCACACCCGGGCGCTTGCCCAGCCGGCCGCAAGGTTGCCTGCCACCGTGGCCAGAACGGCTATCAGGGCGAGCCAGAAGGCTGGCGCTAAGGTCCGGTAGTCGATGCTCATGCCAAAGGTGAAGAAGAAAACGGAGCCAAAGAGATCGCGCATGGGTATCACCATTTGAATGAGGCGTTTTGCGTGGGAGGTTTCGGCCAGGACGAGGCCCATAAGCAAAGCGCCCACGGCTTCAGCCACGTGTATCTTTTCCGCTAAGTAGGACATAACCAGGAGCAGCGTGAAGGTTACCACAATGAAAGGCTCGCCGCTCCGGATATTTAACCAGCGGTCCAGGTGCGGACCCATACGTCGGCCCAGAAAAAGCAGCCCCAAAATAAAGGCCACCGTAATCAGGCTGCCGGAAAGCCCGATCAGCAGCGAAGTTTGCGTTGCCAGAAGATATCCCGAAAGCAGGGAAAGGTAAACCGCGATGAATGCGTCCTCGAATACCAGGATGCCGAGAATCAGCTCCGTTTCGGGGTTGGCGGTGCGTTTCAGATCTACCAGCAGTTTGGTAACGATGGCGCTGCTGGAGATGGTTGTAATGCCGGCCACGACAAGTGTTTCCGGCCAGGAGTAAAAAAACAGCCACCCGAGCGCAATGCCCCGCAAAAAGTTCAGGGAGACGTAGATGCTGCCTCCCTTGGCAAGGGTAATGCCCCCCCGGATGACCCGGCTTGCCGAGAATTCCAATCCGAGATAAAAGAGGAGCAGAAGAACGCCCAACCGGCTCAGTAAAGCCATGGATTCGGTAGGTTTGACCAGGCGCAGGTCGAACCAGGAGCCGTGGGGCGCGTGGGGGCCGCACAGAATGCCAAGGAGGATGAGCAGGGGCAAGGCGGAAAAGCGGAACTTGCGCGCCAGCAGGACAGCTGCGCTGATGATAACAAATGATGCGGTAAGATTGGCAATGCTATCCGCCATGTCCTACCCTCCTTCGCCCGTCACCATCCTTTCGAACTGAGCAACGGCGTCTCCCCGGCCGGCGACGACGACGACCTGTCCGGGAGCGAAGGTAAAAGCAGGCCCGGGATTAATGGTTGCGCATTTCCTTTTTTTTCTGTCTGCCTCTTCAATGACGGCGATCACTGTTACCCCGAGGTTCTTGCGCAGGCCGAGTTCCCCGATGGTTTTGCCCACAACCGACGCCTGGGGTGCTACCTTAAGCCACTCGATGTGCAAATCGGCAATTGCTGTTTCGAGCTTTTCAAGCAGTTTGGGCTGGTAGAATGCTCCGCTGATAATCGAACCAACCTGCCGTGCCTCCTGGTCGGTGAGAGCCACGGAACACGCAGGCTCTCCTTCTTCTGGCGCGAAGTAGAACAGCTCCCGGTTTCCTTCGTCGTAGATAACGATACCGAGCCGTTCGCCGCTTTCCAATTCGACCATGTACTTTTTTCCCAGCCCCGGTAGTTCCGCTTCTTTAATCTGGGCCACATCCATACCTCCTGTTAACAAGCGCGTTGTTACAGACTATTATAACATCCGGAATGGTTAAAAAACTACTTTAATTGCCCCGCCGTAAACGTTTGTTCCTGTCTTGGTCCTATGCTATCATGGGGGTGTAGAAAATCTGGAAAAGTTGATTGGGAGAAGGCATGGGGGTTTTTCCTTGCAGAAAATTAACAAGAAAATTTAAATAAGGGGTGGGTGAATGTGAGGAAAAAAGATTTATTGATCGCACGCAAGATCAAGGAGAAGCTCATGGAAAAGATTCCTGTTTTCGAAGTACGGGTATTTGGATCGCGTGCACGTGGTAATGCCACGAAGGAATCTGACCTGGATATTTACATCGAAACCGATTTCTTAACTTCCGAACAGCGCCGTTTTATCAGCGAAGTGCTCTGGGAAGTCGGTTTTGAAAATGATATTGTAATCGCGCCGATCCTTTTTTCCCATTATGCCGTAAAAAAAGGCCCCCTTTCAGCCTCCCCACTTTACAAAACCATCCAGAAAGAGGGTGTTCCGGTATGAGCGATCATAAGGAAGCCGAGAAGAAAATCGCACTTATTGCTTACCGGCTTCGACAGGCCCAGGAAGCACTTGATGATGCGCGGAAACTTGCTGAACATGCCGGAAGCCTGCGCAGCATTATTAACCGGGCCTATTATTCGATGTTCTATGCCGTTCTTGCGCTTCTTCTCACAATTGATGCCGGAGCTTCGAAGCACAGCGGTGCGATTGCCCTTTTTGACCGCCACTTTGTAAAAACAGGACTGTTTCCCAAGGAACTTAGTAAAATATTGCATCGGGGTTTTGAACATAGGCAACGGGGAGATTATGAGGAATTGGCTGAGGTGGAAGAAGCTGACGCTCAGGAAATGCTGCAGGATGCGGGCAGTTTCCTTACGGCGGTGCGCACATATCTAAAAACTTATGGCATAAATGATTAAGGGGAGCTTTTAGCCTGTTGGGGGTTTAAAGTTCGAGCTCCCGGTAACGTTTGTCTGCCAGGAACAGCAGCCCGCGGTAGAGGCCTGCCGCGGCCGCGCCGAGCAGCGCCAGCAGGATGAGGGAGCCCGGCCACCACGGGACTCTGAAGGCAAGGTCTGCACTTAATGCTGCCAGAACGCCCAGAAACAAAATGGTGGTTAGCATTGCGAAAAGGACGTTCAGGTTGCTCTTGACGGCCCGCTGGGGATTGTCCCAGTCGAAATAGGGGTGCAGGAGGTCGATCAGGATTCCCAGGGATGTCACGGCTGCAGTTGCCGCCAGAGCAAGAGTTCCCAGTAGCAGGGTGTCGAGCAGCTGCAAACGGGTGACAATCACAGCTAGAATGAAAAAAGGAAGGGAGCAAAGGAAATTAACCCCGAGAATGTACCAGAACTTGGCCCTTACCTGGTCTTTCGGGCTGACCGGGATCAACTGCGAAAGGTAGAAAAGGCGCCCCTCGCGGGAAAGAGCAGAGGCGGCCAGAGGGAGCGTCCCGGCGATAAAGGTGGTGATTGCCGAAATTACCAGCTTGACATAGGGGTGTTCCGCCAGGAAAAGGGCAATTCTTGCTACCGGTATTGTTTCTTTCTGGGTAAACAGAGGGATGAATGTGATCACAGGCACGATCACCGCAACCGGCAGGACGTTCATCAAATAGACAGGTGTGCGGAGGAAAAGCCGGTGCTCGCGGAGCGCAAGGGCCTTCATAGGAGACGCCGCCTTCCACAGGGCGTGGAAGCTCTGTTTAACACGGTGCCTGCGGGTGATCTCCTCGCCTTCAAGCAAACCCCGGTAGAAAAACCGTTCTCCCAGGAGCAGCATCACAGCCAGCAGAGCGGCTGTCAACGCAAGGAAAAACCCCAGGCTCAGGAACCCTTCGCCGGTGCCGGGGGCGGCGAGAGCTTTGGTTGCCCACACGGCCGGGGGGAAGCTCCGCCCCACCATTTTCAGGAGCGCTCCTTGTGTCCTCAAGAGTTCCTGGAGGGAAGCCATTTCCCGCCCCTTGGGAAGGGACTGCATAAAGAACTGCAGGCCGATTCCGAAGGTGATTAAAAAGAGGTAGGTGAGTATCGTAAAGAGGTCCTTCAGGTGTTTGCTGGCGGCGCGGCTCATGAGGGCGACGGCCAGGGCCGCCGCAGGAGCCAGGGGGATTGCCGGAAAGAAGAGAAAGACAAGCACCGCCACAATCACATAAAGCAAACTCAGTCCCTCCCCTTTGCCGAAAATGACGAGAGGAGGGGCTAAAAGGAAGGCGAGCACCAGGTACTGGTTGGTCATGACGAGCGCGAACTTCGCGGCCAAAACCTGAAAGGGCTTAAGCGGCAGGGAAACCAGCAGAGGAGCGTCGTCGCTGAAATAAAGGGTGGCGATGACGGAACTGATGCCGAAGAAGAAGATGAGAAAACCGCTGGCGAGAAGAGCGAGTTCCAGGCCCAGCGCCGGTTCTCCCAGCATTTTGCCTCCAATGTAAAGCCCCCGGGAGACTAAAAAGTACAGAGAGAGGAGGACGTAACCGCCGAACCCCAGGCCGAGCACCGCCAGGATCGGCTGCCATAACTCCCGCTTCTCTTTCAGGTACTTTTGCTTCATTGCAGAGATGCCGTAGTAGCTGCGAAAGCTAATATTCAAGAGGGACAGAAAAGGCCTCATCGCTCCGTCAGCTCCAGGAAGATGTTTTCCAGTGTCTCTTTCTCACGGTGCTCTTTAATTTCCTCAAGGGTGCCGCAGGCGATGATCCGCCCTTTGTTGATGATGGCAATCCGGTCGCAGAGCCGTTCCGCCACTTCCAGGATGTGGGTGGAAAAGAAGACCGTGTGCCCCTGGCGGCAGTGGTCTGCCATCAGGTCTTTGAGCATAAAGGCGGAGCGGGGATCGAGCCCGACCATCGGCTCGTCCATGAGCCAGACCGGCGGGTTGTGGAGGAGCGCCCCGGTGAGGACGAGTTTCTGCTTCATCCCGTGGGAATAGCCCTGGATTAAATCTCCGATTGCCTCTTCAAGCTCAAAAATCTTGAGATAATAAGCAAGGCGTTCCCGCCGGATTTCCGCCGGCACCCGGTAGACATCGCCGAGGAAATTTAAAAATTCGATCCCCGTCAGCCTTTCGTAAACCCGGGGCTGATCCGGAACATAACCGATTTGCTGTTTGGCTGCAAGGGGATCCTCTGAGATGTCAATCCCGGCTACTTTTATTTTTCCTGCATCGGGGCGCAGCAGGCCTGCGATCATCTTGATGGTTGTGGTCTTTCCTGCCCCGTTTGGCCCCAGGAAGCCAAAGATTTCTCCCGGCTTCACGGTCATGCTGACGTTGTCTACAGCTTTGACCTGTCCCCTGGCGTAGGTCTTGGAAACCTGTGTAAGCTCAATCATCCGGCTGTCTTATCCTTTCGCCGCTTTTTTGCCACCCGTTGTGAACAGGTATATTATACCCTGACCGCGACACGGGAGCAATACAGTTATTCCTGGTGAGGGGTGCGGTCCCGGGCCGGCAGGGAAAAAGGCTCCCCGCGCCGAATATTTCTTTGTTGGCCTTTATCCGGAAAGTGCGGAGTGTTAAGGTTGAAAAGAACTTTCTTTTTTGCTGCCTTGCTCGCGCTTTTTTTAAGCGTTTTCGCCGGGCCGGACGCGGCCGGGGGAGTCCCCCCCCGGCAGGTAATCATCGTGCTTGTAAACCGGGTAAGTTATCAGGATTTTCAGGATTTAGACCTTCCCCACATCGAGCAATTGATGAGGCGCGGAGGCACCGGTTTGATGATTGTGAAAACGGCGGGGTTGCTCAAAGAACCCGATGCTTATTTAACTCTGGGTGCGGGAACACCGGCCGCCGCCCCCCAAACCGCCGGGGAAAATTTCAATACCTCGGAGGAACCCGAGCCCGGCGTGAAGGCGGGGGATGTTTATTTCCGGAACACCGGTTTCCGGGCGCCGCCGGGCGCTGTTGTTCACCTTGCGCCGGGCGCCCTGCTTGAGAGCAATAACAGCCTGGACCACTCTGTTTGCCCGGGGGCGCTCGGAGAATCCCTCCACCGGGCGAAGAAGAAAACCGCTGTAATTGGAACATCGGACAACAAAACGGAGCGGGCGGAGCGCTGGGCGGCTCTCCTCGCAATGGACGCGCGGGGACTTGTGGATGCCGGGGATGTCAGCAACGATTTGCTTATATTCGATCCCCTGGCGCCTTTTGGCTGGCGGACGGATTACTCCAGGCTGCTGCAAAAACTCAAGGCTCTCCGGGAAATGGCCGACTTCATCGTGGTGGAAACCGGGGATCTGGTTCGACTTTCCCAGTATGAAAATAAGATGCTCCCGGAGCAGGCCGCGGCCGCCCGTCGGCAGGCGTTGAAGAGGGTTGATGCCTTTATTGAAAAGCTCCTTCCTTATCTGGATAAAAACACCCTGGTCATGCTTGTCGCTCCCTTACCCCCTGCCGAAGCGGTGGCAAATGGCGAAAAAATAGCTCCGCTGGTTATTGCAGGGGGGGCAATCCCCCCGGGCAGCACCCTCACCTCCCCCACTACCCGGACGCCCGGGCTGGTTGCCAACTACGACCTTGCCGCGACCGTTTTGTCCCATTTAAATGTGGTAGACGCAACCGGAACGGTGATCGGCACTCCTATCTCCGGCGCACCGGGGCCGCGCCCGGATTTGGGCCGGCTCTTTCTAGCTCTTGCCGGGAGTTCGGCGACGCGTCCCCCCTTGCTCTCTATTTATTTGCGGTATACCCAGGTTGTTTTGCTTGCTTTTGTATCCTTCTGCCTCTGGGTGTTTTGGAAACGAAGCTGTCCGGCTGCAAATGGGCAGCCCCCGGAAGAAAGGGTTGCCTGGGGGGCGCCCCTGCTGATTGCTCTTTTAATCTTCCCTTTCATTTTTCTCCTGCTTCCCCTTTGCGGCCCCCTTTCACCGGCACCGGCGCTTGTTTTATGCTTGAGTTTAATTTTTCTGGTCACCCTTGCCGTTTCCCGGCTCAAAAACCAGGCGCATCTGTTTCTGGTTTTAGGGCTGGTCAATTCGCTGCCGGTCATCCTTGATGTTGCCCGGGGGTCTCAGCTTATGAGATTTGCCGTTTTAGGTTTTGACCCCCTGGCGGGAGGGCGCTTCTACGGAATTGGGAACGAGTACATGGGAGTGCTGATCGGGTCCGCCCTTCTCCTGGGGACGGTATTTCTGGACCGGTGGGGGGGTGGCAAAAGGGGCCGGCTCTTCCTTTACCTGGCGGGGTTATTTTATGCCGGACTTGTCTATTTTTTTGCGGCCCCCGACCTGGGCGCCAACGCGGGAGGCACTCTTGCCGCGCTGGTGGCTTTTGGCTCCGCCTTTTTGAGCGCGCGCTTCGGGGAGAAAAAGGCGGGCCTGAAAACATTGCTTCTTTTTTTAGGAGTTTTTTCTCTGCTCGGGGTCGGGATTTTAATCTCCTTGAACATTTATTTTCCTTTTCAGGCGAAATCCCATGTCGCGAAGGCCGCGGAATTTTTAGTTTCGGGTGATTTTACTTTAATCGGGCAGATCCTCCTCCGGAAAGCTGCCGCAAACTGGCATTTGATCTCCCGTTCACCCTGGGGGACCACCCTGATTCTGCAGATCCTTTCCCTTGGTGTGGTGCTGGTTCTTTTCAGGAAAGAGGCGCGGGCGCTCGGGCAGGAAAGGCCTTGCCTCAAGAGCGGTTTTTCCGGCCTGGGGATGGGAGCGCTGGCGGCCCTCTTGTTCAACGATTCCGGGGTTACAGCGGCCTGCAATATTTTAGTCTTTTTGCTGGTTCCTTTGTTTTTTCTCCTCCTCGCGCCCGAAAAACAAAGGCAGGTGGGAGAGCCGCCGGTTAGAGAAACAGGAAGAACGGGAGGAAAGGGAAGGGTGAAGGATGGTGTCTGGCTTTAAAAAGAATTCCCAGGCCGGGGAGAGGGTTTTGCTTTTCCTGATCTTTGCACTTGCTCTCTTCTTACGCCTTCACTTTTTAATTGTTTCCGGGCCCCGCACGCTTACGCATGACGAAATCGGCTACCATGTCACAACGGTGCAGCTGCTTGAAAAGGGAGTGTTGGGCTATAACTATGAGCACCCGGCGGCCTTTACCAACGAACCGAACGCCTTCGTCACACCGGGTTACCCCTTATTTCTGGCGCTGGTTTACCTGGTTACTGGCCTTGTGTCTCCTGGTGCCAGTCCCTTGCCTGTTGTCCGGGTCGTCCAGGCGCTTTTGAGCCTGGGTGTTGTCTGGTTTGTGTTTCGCCTGGGGCATCGGGTGGGAGGCCGGGCCGGGGGGCTCTTCGCGGCCGGCTGCGCCGCCGTCTACCCGCCGTTTATCTGGGCGAATCGCAGGATCTTGACCGAGCCTCTTTTTACCTTATTTCTTACCGGTTATGTTTATCTGGTTCAGCTTATTTTGGAGCAGGCTCCGGAACGAAGCTCCTGGCGCTGGCACGGAGCGGCAGGGCTGGTGTTGGGGTTGACGGTTCTGATTCGCCCCGCGGTGGCCCCTCTCCTCGTTATGCCCTATCTTATTTATTTTTTAAATTCCCGGAGGTTTCCTGCCAGGTTTTTCCTTGCCGCCCTGTGCGGCTTCATCCTCGTCATGCTCCCCTGGGGAATTCGTAATTATGTAAATTTCCATGCATTCATTCCCTTCGCCACCCAAACCGGGAATCCCTTTTTGCGTGGAACAGATCCTTACGATCCCTACGACCACCACGGCCCCTCGATCATTGAAAACGTTCCACCCGAAAAGCAGTTTCAGGTGGGCCTGCAGCGCATCTTGCACGGCCTGAAGACGGAGCCCCGCCTCTGGATCGCCTGGTTTACGGTTGGGAAACTGTCCTGGCTGTGGCTGAGGCCCTGGGGAGGGTTGCCGTATCTTGGGGGGCTTGCAAACGTCCTGCACAGGCTTTTGTTGTTTGGGGGGCTCTCCGGGATCATTGCCGCATGGTTTTGCCCCCGCCTGCGGTGGCCGGCTGCGGTTGTTGTTGTGATGACCGTTTTGCAGCTTGCTTTTATTCCTCTGAACCGCTATATGTTTCCTTTCACCCCCCTGCTGATCGTCCTGGCGGCCTGGTTCGCAGCCAGAATCGTGGCATGGGTGGCTGCCCGCCGCCCCTTGAACTCCTTTTGGTCCTAAAAAAGACCTCGGGTGAGGTCGTGAAAGAAGGGTGCAGGACCTGTTTTAACGGACCTTGCGAATCCCGAGGGCTTTTTCCAGGTTAATGATGTGCTCTTGCTCTACCAGAGCTATTTGCCTGATCATCAGGGCCACGTCGTATAAATGCATTGCCTCAAGCTGTTCGATGCGCTGTCTGTATCTGGTGAGGGCATCTATCTCCGCCTGCAGGTCCTGTCTGAGCATTTCTGCGTTGTCCAGGGATGTTTTGATTTCCGCAACCGAAACCGTGGGCACTCCACCCAGGTACTGGATCTTGGTGGCGAGCATCACGGCATGTTCGTGCTCTGCCTGGGCGTGCTGGAGCTCTTCCTGGATGATCGCGGTGTATTCGGGCCCCGTCAACATGCTGGCGTGCTGGATGTACTGGATCATGGCGGCATACTCCCAGGAGAGATCCAAGTTCAAGAGCCTGATGATTTGGTCGAGCGTCGTCACCGGCCATCCCCCTCCACTTGAAGTCTTTTATTAACAAAAATGTTTTCTTACAGTGTAATATATTCCAGGATCTCGGGGGGTGTGCGGAGTTGCCTCCCGGCTTTCAGAAATTTGAGGTATTTTTTTCTTCCGCTGGTCGCTGCCGCGGGCGGCCGGGAGGCCGAAGGGTGCCCGCGCTCATGCTGGGCCTGGCGCTCCGGGAAAGCTCCCGGCCGGCCGAGGCGAAGGCTGTGTGAATGCCTCCCTGTTGATGATGATTAAGCGGAATTCAGGATTTAAACCTGGAATTCGCGGAAGCAGGCCACCCGGTGGACCGAGCAGGCTTTTATCTCCGGTTTTTCCCGGTAACACCTGGGCAAGGGATGAGGACAGCGCTGGACAAAAGGGCAGGACTGCCTGCTGGCGGCTTTAGAGTTGCCCTTAACGAAGATACCAGTCGAGCTTCGGTGCGGAGGACTCAGAACTCCACCTGAGGATAACCGGGCAACTCCTTCACGGATTTCTACCCCTCGGGTGGCTCTCAGCGGTTCAGAAACTTCTCTTGAAAGCGCGGGTGCCGCTTCCACCAGGCACTTGGTGTAAGGATGGAGAGGGTTGGCGACGACTTCGCTGGTCGGACCCTCTTCCATGATCGAGCCCAGGAGCATTACTGCCATGCGGTCACTGACCTTCCTGGCAAGAGCAAGGTCATGGGTGATCAAAAGCAGAGCCAGCCCCCTCTTCTCCTGGAGGTCGAGGAGGAGTCTCAATATTTTCGCCTGGACACTGGCATCAAGCGCAGACGTCGGTTCATCAGCAATAATCAGTTTCGGGTCCAGCACCAGGGCACGGGCAATAGCCACTCTCTGGGCTTCTCCACCGCTCAAGTGATGGGGGTACTTCTTCAGAAACTCGTCATCTGCAGGTAATTCCACCTCATCTAAAACTTTTCGCACTTTTTCCAGCTTTTCCGATTCACTGCCCCAACCGTGGATATCAAGCGGCTCCTTGACAGCTTGGTGAACGTTCATCCGGTGGCTGATTGACTCCCCAGGGTTCTGGAAAACCATCTGGACGCGCTCGTAAAATCTCTTTTTTCTCTGGAGCACCTTTTCACCTTCGAGAAAGACTTCTCCCTGCTCAGCCTTGAACAAGCCCATGATCGTCTTCGCCAGGGTGGTCTTTCCGGAGCCGCTCTCCCCGACGAGGGCGAGAGTCTCCCCCTCGTAAAGGGTGAGGTCGACATCGTGCAGCACCTCAACCTTGCCGAAACTCTTGCTGAGGTTCCTCACCTCCAGCAGGGGGGTGATCCCGCCGCGGTGACAGGCAAGGAACCTGCTGTTCTTCTTTTGGAGTTCCGGAACCTGCTGCTGGCAGACAGCTATCCTTTGGGTGCACCTGGGGTGGAAAGGACAGCCATCAACCCTGTGGGACATCCTTCCAGGTATCCCCTGGAGGTCCTTGGTTGTCGTCATATTGGGATAAGAGCGCAAAAGCCCTCTGGTGTAGGGGTGCATGGGAAACTCCAGCAGTTCAGCAGTAGGACCCATCTCGAGGATCCTGCCCCCATACAAAACAGCGATCCTCTCCGCCAGTTTGGCGGCAGCAGCGATGTCGTGAGTGATCACCAGGGTGGCCTTGTCCCTCGTTACTTCTCTAAGCAGAGCGATGATCTCGGCCTTGGTGAGGGCATCAAGGGCGGCGGTCGGTTCATCGAGAATCAGGACCTCAGGGTTATTGGCCAGAGCGATGCAAAGGAGGGCTCTTTGCTTTTCTCCCCCACTCAGTTGGTGAGGGTAGGCCTCAGCCCGCCTTTCATCGAGGCCAACTTGGGCGAGCAGCTGCCGGGCACGTTCCCTGGCAAAATCCTTGTCTTTTTCCCCGTGCACCAGGATCGCTTCCACTACCTGCTGGGTGATGGTGTAAAGGGGGTGCAAGGCATCCTCGATGTTCTGGAAGACCATGGCGATCTGCCTGCCGCGCAGGCTCCGCAGTTCTTCCTCAGGTAAGGCGAGAAGGTTTTTCCCATGGAAAAGGATCTCTCCGGTGCAGCGACCCTCGACGAGGCCAAGAATGCTCAGGGCAAGGGTGGTCTTGCCGGCACCTGTCTCCCCGATAATGGCAAGAGACTCACCCTTGTTCAAGGTCAGGTCGATCCCTTTAAGCACAGTCAGCCCATCGTAGGACACTTTTAGATTTTTAATCTCCAGCATGGCTAACTCCTTCGCGCAAGCGTGGATTTAAGGCCTTCTCAAGTGCATAACCGAGAAAAGTCAAGGCACTGATCGTCAAGGAAAGGGCAAAACCTGGGGGCAAGAGCCACCACTTCCAGACATCAAGGTAAGAAAACCTCAAAGCATGCTGCATCATTTTTCCCCAACTGACGACAGTGGGGTCAGAGATGCCCAGGAAGGAAAGTCCCGCCTCCATGAAAACTGCCCTCCGGGCATCATGGATCATCGTGGCCAAAATTACAGGACCCAGATCAGGGATAATGTGGTGGGAGAGGAGATGAACCCAGCCAGCCCCAAAAGTGCGGGCTGCGGCCACATGCATCCTTTCTTTCAAAGACAGGGTCTGGGCCCTGACGACCCGGGCACCCCCGGGCCAGAGGAAGGAAGAGAGCAACACGACCATCAGCAAGATGTTGGGGCGCAGGTAAGCTGCCACCAGGATGACTACGATCACCGGAGGAACGACAATCATGGCGTCCACCAGCCGCATCACCAGGCGGTCGTAAACTCCTCCGAAAAGCGCCGCGGTGCATCCAACCAGGACGCTGATCAGTGCAGAAAACAGGGCAACTCCACAGCCGACCGTTAGTGAGGTGCGTGCCCCGTAGAGAAGCCTTGCCCAGATGTCCTGTCCGACATCATTGGTCCCCAGCGGATGCTGCCAGGACGGGGGCGCGAAAACAGAACCAGTATAAGTGTGAGGCTGGTATCTGGTAAGCAGTGGAGCCAGAAGGGCAAGAACCACCATCAGGGTGAGCAGCACCAGCCCCAATTTTCCAAAGTTGTCCTTTTTGATCTCCTGCCAGTAGTTGATATGCACAGCAACCCCTGCCCCCTAGCGAGCATAGGCAACCCGAGGGTCGAGTTTAGTGTACAGCAGATCCACCAGATAATTTGTGGCCAGGATCACCACCGTCGTCACCAGGAGGATCCCCTGCATCAGGGGATAATCACGGGTCAGCAGAGAATTGTAAAGCAGCGAACCCACCCCAGGATAAGAAAAAATGATCTCGATAAACAAGGCCCCGGTAACCGAATGGGCGAGCTGAAGGCCCGTGGCCGTGACCACTGGCAATAGCGAGTTCTTCCCGGCGTGCCTGTACCTGATCACCCTTTCCTGGCAACCCTTCGCCTTCGCAGTGAGGATAAAGGCTTCCCCGAGGGTGGTAATCATCGTATTCCTGGTCAACAGGTAGGTTCCTGTAAGGCGCACGAGAACAAGGGCAAACAAAGGAAGCACCAAGTGGTGGAGGACGTCAAGAATGAGGCTGACCCCGGTTTTTCCGGCATAAGGAGTGACAGCACCTGCTAGAGGCACCACTCCTAAGGCCACCCCGAAGAGCAGAAGCAGCAAGATGCCCACAAAAAAGTCGGGGAACCCGCTCAAAAACATCAAACCAGCCAGTAAAGCCTTGTCCACAGTGCGGCCGCGGCGGTAGCCGGCCTCGATCCCCAAAACAATGCCGAGAGCACTGGAAATCAGCACTGCAAGCCCCACCAGAAGAAGTGTCCAGGGAAGAGAGCCAATGATCACCTTAAACACCGGGGCATTGTAGTAATAAGAATAACCCAGATCTCCGCGCAGAAGCGCCAGAAGGTAAGAGATGAACTGCTCATCCAGCGGCTTGTTGAGAGAAAACCGCTGGATGAGCTCTGCCTTCAGCTCCGGGGTCATGGCAATCAAAGCCTCTTCCCCATAAATCGCCATCAGGGGGTCCCCAGGCATCAACCGCGGTAGCAAAAAGTTGAGCACGATGATCAGGAAAAAGGCGATCAAGTAGCTTGCCGCAGTCCTCGCTCTTTTCACACTCAGATCCCCTACTTAACAAAAGCCAGCTTGTTCAAGGGAATAGGAACTCCAACGGCGATCCCCTGCCAGGTGTAGAAAAGCTCTACTTTGCCGTCATGGGCCCAATACCAGGTCGGATAGTAGACCGTCAGCGCAGGAACCTCCTCGGCGTATACTTTCTGGATTTCTGCAATGAGTTTCTTGCGCTCCTCTTTGTTCATTTCCTGCTGCTGCTTCTTGAGCAGGCTCACCAGAGTCTCGTTGCTGGTGTATCTGGCACTGTTGAAGCCCTGACCGATAATCGACCTGCTCAAGGTGTCCGGATCTCCTCCAAGCCCACCGTGGCCGCTCAAGGCGAGGTCGAACTTCCACTCATTAACCAGACTGTCCAGGGTCTTCGAATCCAGGCTCCGCAAATTGACTTTGATCCCCACCTTCTCCAGCTGCTGCTTGATCATCTCTCCTTCCCGTTCTCCAGGAGAACCGGCCCCGCCGGCAACAAGGAGCTCAAGTTCGAGCACTTTTCCATCTTTCTGATAGTAGCTGCCCTTCTTCACATAGCCCAGACTCTCCAAGAGCTCTTGCGCTTTTGCAGGATTGTAGGGGTATTGCTCTGTCTCTGGACTAAACCAGGGGTTGTCTGGAGGAAGAAGCCCTGGGCTCCCTGCCAGGCCGTGCCCCCGGAGGCAAGTAGAAACGATCTGCTCTCTGTCGATGGCGTAAGCAAGGGCCTGCCTGAACCGTTTGTCATTGAGCGGCGGCTTCTTGTGGTTGATCATCAGCTTAGCGTTCCAGTCGTGGGCGCCCTCCAAAATTGTGAACCCCTCTTTTTTCATCTCATCCACAAGCTCAGGGGGGATGCTCGCAGCATTGACCTGCTTCTGCTTCAAGGCACTGGCAGCCATTTCCTCACTTACTTTAACGAACTTCAGCTGCTTGACCTTTGGTTTGCCCAGGTAGTAGTCATCGTAGGCCTCGTAAAGATAAGTGCCCTGGGCTTTATTGTAGTCAACGAGCTTAAAAGGCCCGGTCCCAATCAGTGCTTTCTCTTCCTGGAACTGCTCCGGATTTTGGACATCTTTCCAGACATGCTCAGGAAGAATGGGCAGGGTGCAGGCTACATTATCCACAAACGGAGCATAAGGTTTGCTCAAGTAAACCTTCACAGTGTAATCATCCACAGCCTCGGCCTTTTCGACAACACTGGAATCAACCCATTGATAAGGGTGCTCCTTGATGTAGTTGAAGGTAAACACCACATCTCTGGCGGTGAACTTTTCTCCATCATGCCAGGTCACATCTTTCCTCAGTTTAAAGATGTAAGCGTTTTCATCCTTGAGGTACTCCCAGCTCTCGGCGAGAGCAGAAACATAACCCTTGTCATCCTTCCAAACGAGGGTATCGAAAATAAAGCTCATCCGCACATAACCCGGCCCCCGTGAATAGTGGGCATAAGGTGAAGGGAAACCCCAGTCTCCTGTGGAATCAGCAACTGTGTAAACGGCAATTCTTTCACTACTGGGAGCCGCTTCCTGGGACGCCTTCTCGGCACCACAGCCTGCAACAGCAAAAACGAGCAGGCTCAAGACAGTTCCCAGTGCCAAGAGCCGTCCAAAGCCCTTCCATCTAGATCTGCAAAAGCCCCAATACATAAACTCTCCCTCCTCAAAAATATCCTGAAGAGTTACCTTGCTAAAACACCGCGCTTGAACCAGCCGATGCGGGCGTTTTCGATGCTGTCAAGGTCAGAAGAGTAAGGTTTGAGGTCCAGTAAAGGGCTGCCATCAATAGCGTCTACGCCCCGCACCAGCAACCTGTTTCCCTTAACTTCCAGTAGTTTGGCAACACAAAAGGCGATTGGATTGGGGCGAGCTGGTGAGCGGCAGGCAAAAACACCCCGCAGTTCTGGACCAAAAGGTGTCCGCGTCTGGAGAACATCCCGCCGCGCCTGGTGGCACCAGTAAAGAACAATCAGGTACTCAGCCTTGTCTATGTCCTTGAGAGCATCGGCAAACTGGGGGTAGATTTCCAGTTCTACGGTTTCCTCGGAAAAACGCCCCTGGTTAGGTGCTTCCGACTTCTCCCGATAAGGGCTGTGAATCACCCCAACAGGCACCAGTTCCAAAAAATCACCTCCTCAAAACGCGCATAAACGCCCTCTAAAAAGCAAAAAACCACCAAGGCTCTTCCTTCTGGAAGAATGCGACACCTTCGTGGCGCCAGTACACTTCAAGTTTCACGCTCTATTTTCAATCACCAAGCAACCTTTTTCTTCTTAATTCTCCAAATCCTCAAAAATTCCTTCTCCTTGGTCTTACACCTCGAAAAAGCCAACCTCAGCAGGGCTTGCAGGCTGTAACCAGGTACCTTTCAGGTGAATTAGTGATGCTTATCTGCACAAATCCGTTTTCTTCAAGCAGCTTCCGCATCTCCCCATCCTCAGGAAGGAGATCATTGGCAACAACCCCACCAATGGACCTGTGCAACTCGTTCACTGCCTCACGGCTCTTTGGATGGCAGATAACCACCCTGCCACCTGGTCTTAAAATCCGAGCCATTTCCCTGAGAGCGGCAGACTTGTCGCGCAGATGAGGGAAGGTGTTGTTACAGATGATCTCATCAAAGGTCCCTTCCTGAAAAGGTGTGGAGGTTATGTCTCCCAAAACATACTCAATGTTTCTGTCCCCATTTTTAGCCCGCGCCCGGGCAAGCATCTCTTCAGCAATATCGAGGGCGACAATACTTCCCGTGGGCCCCACTGCCTCTACCAAAAATGGAAGGAGAACCCCTGTGCCTGTTCCTACATCAAGAACTCTGCTACCCGGTTTGATCGCCAATTCCTTGATGATTTCAGCTAAGCGCTCACGCGTTTCCGGTTCCATAAGCTGATCCCAAATACGGGCTTTTTCATTAAAAAATTGCCTGAGTTCCTCGGTCAACCGGCTCACCTCCCCACTGTTTTACTTTCCGTTTCGGAGAAAAGATGCTGCACAACACAAAAATTCCTGCTGCAACCATTACAATTGTGGCACCACTTGGGAGATCAAAGAGATGTGATAGCAGCA
The DNA here is from genome assembly GCA_013177945.1 of Bacillota bacterium. NCBI lineage: Bacteria > Bacillati > Bacillota > Bacillota bacterium. The sequence goes on along the minus strand of JABLXW010000014.1, from coordinate 21,584 downwards.
ACCCCAGCCAACAGGAAGCAACCCCAAAGATGCCAGAGAGAACAAACATCTTTTTAAGGTCATACGTGAGCTGGTAAGCTGCGGCAGCAGGATTAAGAATTAAGTTGAAAATGAGCAATCCGCCAATGCTGCGTAAAGAAGCAGTAATAGCTGAACCTGTCAAAAAAAGCAGGGCGTAAAAAATTAGGTTAGCAGGAATACCAACAGCTAAAGCGACCTCCCGATGAAATATCACAGCCTGGATTTCTTTATAAAAGAGCACCACCAGAGCCAAAACAACAAAGGCAACGACAACCAGCAAAACCAGGTCAAGGTCACTCACCGTAAGAATGCTCCCCCAAAGGAGTTCGAGGGCCTGAGTCTTCGGTCCAGGAAGCAAACCCATAAACATGAAAGCAAGTCCCATCGTAATTGAAAAAACAATTCCGATAGGTGTGTCAGGATTAAATTCCCCCCGATCGGCAAGGGGTCCGATAATCGCAGCACCCACCAAACTAAAGACAAACGACCCAAGCTGGGGACTGAAACCCAGCCACGCCCCGCAAAGAGCACCAGCAAAGGCGGCATGGGCAATGGCAACTCCGATAAAGGAAAGATTCATAGTCACCACAAAGACGCCAAGGAGAGAACAGGCTATTCCACCCAGTAAACCGGCCAGGATTGCATTTTGCATGAACTGGTAACCCAAGATAGAGAGATCCAGACTGATTACACCCTATCCCCTTTCTTCACGCCGGTGAAAGCGGTCAGATTCCACTCCAGATCCAGGAAAATATCTTTTGTTTCAATATAATGGCTGAACATCGATAAATGGCTCTTGGCCAAACACATCCTTTATGGTGGAGAGTTTTCCGGCCATCATCGCTTTCCTTCCCCTTCCCAACCGTGTTTTTCATGATGTTTTAACCACCGTAGAGGAGGTCTAACAACTCTTCCTGCAGGACTTCTGATGGCTTACCTTGAGCCCAAATACGCCCTTCTTTCATTAAAACGAGCCTATCGCAAACCGCTGCTGCCGTTTTCAGCTCATGGGTCACCATCAGGGTGGTCAGGCAGCGCGAGCGGTGAATTTCTTCGACCAACGACATTATGCTGATTCGTGCCCTGCGGTCAAGGGAAGCTGTAGGTTCATCGAGCAAAAGTATTTCCGGCTCCTGGGCAAGGGCACGAGCAATGGCTACGCGCTGCTGCTCACCCCCCGAGAGGTGGCCGATAGGGCGTAAGGCCAGGTGGCTCATCCCTACCAATTCCAGCATTTTGTCGACGATCTCCCAGTCATGCGAGGTTGGACGGCGCAGCAACCCCAAACGCCCGTAGCGGCCTATCATTACTACCTCCCTGGCGTTGATCGGCATCCGGGGATCAATGTTTGGCAACTGGGGCACATAGCCAACAAGTTTGCGGAGAGAAGCTGAACAGCCGCTATTCAGCGAGTACCCGAGAACTTCTACCTCACCCCGGAGCAGTTTGGCAAGACCGTTGATCAGAGTAAGCAGAGTGGTCTTCCCCGCTCCGTTGGGACCAATAATTCCTACCAGCTCACCCCTTTTTACTGATAGGGAAACACCCTTTAGGGCAACATCCTCTCGATAAGAAACAACAGCATCTTTTATTCTGATAACCACATTATTTTGTGATGCTTGTGCCATACCTGACACCTTCATCCAGTGAGGAAAGGAACCCACTTACCCTATATTAGATTTTGATTTGCCTGACCGCATCCAACAGCAGCTCCACATTTTTCTCGACTGCAGCAGCCCAGGTGTCTGTTTGCGGCAAAGCTCCTGGGAAATTAGAAATCGTAACCTGGACAGCCCCCAGTTCTTTGGCGATCCCTTTACCAGCGTCTGGGCCGCTCTGCAGGTTGTCAACCACGAGTTTGACACCCTCCTGCTTTCCTTTGTTAATCAACTCCTGGATCGTTTGCGGGGTGAACTCCTCAGGGCGCCCATAGGTGGCAACCACATTAAAGCCAGCCCACTTGAGAAAGCCCTCCTGCATACTAGAGCACATAACTTTAATGTTACTGACATTGGCAGCCTGGAGCTTGGCGCGAATTTCTCTTTCCTTCGCTTCTATAGAAGAAATCAGTCTCTTTTTGTTTTCTTCGTAGTAAGACCTGTTGGCCGGATCGTTTTCGATCAAGATTTCGGCAATTTTTTCAACCGCCTCTTTCTGCACTGGAGGTGCCATCCAGTTGCCTTCTACTGCCACCGGAACCACAACCAGATCCTCGTTGTGGACGGAATTAATCAAATCCTGGGTGAACATGCTGCCCTGCCACTCGTGGCGCAGAAACAGCTTGGCGGTGGCCAGTTTCTGAACATCACTTGGCTTGAGATCAAAATGACCAGGGCAAGCACCAGGAGGAACGATGTTGGTGACTTCAACCCGATCCCCTCCGACCTCCTCGACAATTGCTGCAATTAGAGAGGTCCCTGTGGCAACACTCAGCTTCTCCTGCTCTTTTGGGGTACACCCACCTGCTAACCAAAGCAAGCAACCGAGGACGAGGAAAACAACTAGAAAATGAAACTTTCTAATTTTCACCGTTTTTACCCCCTCCTGTCACCTTTTGTTTAAATTAAAAATAAAAGAAGACCATGAAAGTTCCTTCATGGAATTCCCCGGAACCTTCATGGTCCCATTTCCCGAACCGCCTGAAATTTCCGTTCCTCGCTTAAAGCAACCTTTCCTGCCTTCCCTGAACCAATGCTCTGGTTTACGCAAATTGCCTGTGACTCCGTGTCACAATACCTGCTTCCTTGAAATACCTTCCTTTGAAATACAAACATTCGCTAAAAGATGATAGATTCCTTCTGCAACCCCTCCCATTTTTCTCTTTAAAATTTACTCGACTTCGGTTTTTCTGAAAAACCTCACACCTGGAACTGAAAGTGAAAAGCCCGAAACAAAGGAAGTGAGTAAAATCCCCAGAAAAACAAAACAACCGGAAACGAGAATCAATAAAGAGCAGGCAAAACATTGACGCCGGCCGCCGGTTGTCGTATAATGTAATTGCCGCAGGTGTTCCTCGGTAGCTCAACGGTAGAGCATCCGGCTGTTAACCGGAGGGTTGCAGGTTCGAATCCTGCCCGGGGAGCCAGAGGGCCCATAGCTCAACGGCAGAGCAGCCGGCTCATAACCGGTAGGTTCCTGGTTCGAATCCGGGTGGGCCCACCATATCAGGGGCGCGTAGCTCAGTGGGAGAGCGCTTGACTCACATTCAAGAGGTCGCAGGTTCAATCCCTGCCGCGCCCACCAGGAAAATCAAGGGTTCCGGGGATGGAAGGCGTTCCCAGAACCCTGCTTTTACGACAATCTTACGACAATAAAAATTGAAACCCGGTTTAACCGGGTTGCTTCTTTCTCTGGGAGAGGATATTATTAATCCTGGTTGCAGCCTTCTTTTTTAGCTTTTCGGTAACTTTGGCGTAAATATCCGCCGTAGTGCTTAAGCGGGTGTGCCGGAGGATTTCCTGCACCGTTTTCATTTCTTCGCCTGCCTCTAAAAGCAGTGTAGCGAAGGTGTGGCGCAGGGCGTGAAACCTGTGGTGCTCAACCTCCGCTTTCTGCTGGAGGGCCGTAAACCGCCGGTGGAAAACTTTTATATTACCCCCCGAAGGTTTTCGCCCCTGGTACGCCAACCTTGCGCCCATTTCAGGCCGTTATGTAGTCCCCCTCCGCCTTCGGTTCCGGGAGGGGCAGGCCGTCCTCGATAATGCCCTCCAGGTGCATCTTCAGGGCCTCTCCAATGTTCTGTTTGACCTCCTCGATCGTCCTCCCGGTGGCCACACACCCGGGCACATCGGGAAGGTAGGCCGAATAATTGCCGTCGGCTTTCTCAATCACCACGAGGTACCGCTTCAATGCTCATGCCTCCTTTTCAGTCTTGCCTGCTTGAGGATGCTGTTCAGTGTCCCCGGGGCAAGGTCGTCGTTCGGGTGGCCTGCGATGGTAACCCGCCCGGGCTTCGTGGGGTGCTTGAACTGCCGGTGGCTGCCCCGTTGCCTCGCCAGATACCAGCCGTCATCCCGCAGCATCCTGATCACGTCTCTAACCTTCAGGCCTGCTCTCCTCCCCGTCTGGGACGTAGACCAGGAGGTCCCCGGGCTGGCAGTCCAGGGCTTTGCAGAAAGCCTCAAGGGTATCCATCTCCACCGCCGTTATTCCTTTGTCGTGGTAATATTTGCTTACGGTTTCAGGAGCAAGCCCCGTAACCCTGGCAAGATCGATTATTTTCATTCTTTTTTCAGCCATCTTGAGATGGAGTCTCCACGTAATCATTTGCATCCCTTCCTTTGAGCAAAGTATATCATGGAATTTACCGATATACAAGCCATGTTTCCCTAAAGGTAATCCAAAAAAATTTTTTTGGAAGTCAAGCCTGAGACACATTTTCTTTAAGGGAAAGTGTATACCAGGGGTGTTTGATTTTGGTTACCGCCGGGTGTTTTTACCGTGCTGAACAGAATATTCGATAACTGCAAGCAAAATAAGAAGGTTCTGCTTAATAGGGGTTTTCAGCGTTGGATGGTATACTAAAAGCATGGTCGCCTGCCCCCTCTGTGTGAATTTAATGTAAAAGATCAAACGTTACTTCAAGGAAGCAGATGAAATAAATCTGATTGGTTAAAGTTTTTTACCGGATCTGAAGCCTGCTCCCCTGGGTCATGTCTTCTGGGCCGAACGCAGCCCCATCCGCCGCGGTAGTTTAAAGAGGGGAACTACACGGTGATCTAATAAAATTGCTGCGGCGAGGGATGCTAATAGAAAGCAGGAAAGTTAGAAGGGTGCAAGAGAAAGCAGCAGGTGATCCCTCTACCGTGTCTGCGTTGAAAAGAACTCCTGAGAGGTCCGGCACCGGGCGGTTTGGATTCGAAAAGCTGATTATCGCCTCTTCCCTGGCAGTCCTGGTCCTGCTCCTGATCCTGCTGCAGGGGCGCCTGCCCGGCCCCCGGTTCAAACCCCTGCCGCCCTGGCTCGACCGGCCGGATTACGGGCCCCTCAAACAGGAGGTTGGCAGGTACCTGGGAACGCTGGAGGGGATCTATGCCGTTTACTTTAAGGATCTGGCATCAGGTCAGGTGTGGGGGATCAACGAGAGGGTGCCCATTCCCCCGGCCAGCTGCATCAAGGTGCCGGTGGTCCTTTACCTGTACCGGCAGGTGGCGGAGGGGAGACTGCACTGGTACGACCGCGTCCGCTACCAGGCGGCGGCCGACTACCAGGGGGGAGCGGGAGCCCTCCAGTATACAGCAAGGGATGGAGACACCTTTTCCCTGCGCTGCCTGGCTACTGTTTCCATAACGATCAGCGACAACATTGCCCACAACATGCTGGTGCGCTCGCTGGGCTATGAAAATGTCATGAATTTTATTCAGAGCATCGGCCCGGAAACAACCGGGCCTTACGGAAGCGACTCATCAACGGCCCGGGACCTGGGAGCTTTTGCGGAGGCGGTTGCCAGGTTCGCGATGGAGAACCCGGGGGAGGGCGGGAGGCTCATCGACGACCTTTCCCATACCATCTTCCATGTCGGACTGCCGGGAAGGCTCCCCGCCGACCTGCAGGTAGCTCATAAAGAAGGGAGCATCCACGGAGTCGCCGACGACATGGGGATCGTCTTCGGCAGGCGCCCCTACATCCTGGTGGTCATGTCAAAGGGAATACCTGACGAGGACACCGGCTTCCGCAACATCGCCGAAATCTCCCGGATTGTTTACAGCTACCAACAGCAGTTTCCGGCCGCTCCCGACCTGGGCCTTCCCCGTAAATAGCCGCCCGCTCGAGAGCCGGTCGGCACTCTCCTGTCTTCCATATCAAGACTGCCCCAAAGAGAGTCGTTGACACCGGGCCGACATAATGTTATCATAAATGCAATCATGCTGTTGGAAGTGATAGAAATGCTGCGAACTCAGATTCAGCTTACCGAGCGGCAGGTTGCCGCCTTGAAGGTCCGGGCGGCCGCGGAAGGCGTTTCCCTCGCCGAGTTAATCCGCCGGTGCATCGATCAGGCGCTTGCTTCTTCAGTGGGTCCGGAGCCAACAGAACGAATCCGGCGCGCTGCCGCTGTTGCCGGCCGTTTCCGCTCCGGTACGGGAGATCTGGCGGCTAACCACGACAGGTACCTTGCGGAGGCTTTTGACAAATGAGTGTTTACGTGGATACCTCGGCTTTTCTGGCCGTTCTGGACGCCGACGACGAAAACCACGAAGCGGCAAAAAAAGTATGGACTGAACTGCTGGAGTCCCGCGAGGCCATTGTCTGCAACAGTTACGTGCTGGTGGAGACCTATACCCTGGCGCAGCACCGGTTAGGCATGGCGGCAGTGAGGGCTTTTCATGAAGACGTTTTTCCCGTCCTGCAGTTGGAATGGATCGATGATTCCCTTCACCAGCAGGCCGCCAACGCCCTGCTCACCGCCAACCGGAGAAATTTGAGTCTGGTTGATTGCGCCAGCTTTGCCACCATGCGGCGTCTGGGCATCAAAAAAGCTTTTGCTTTCGATAAACATTTTTCCGAGCAGGGATTTACATGCATACCGGCGGGCACCTCGTAGTTTGGAACTCTTGCGGGCATTGTCCTGTGGAATATCTTTACCTGTTCGCCCCCGTGATGAGTGCTCTGACTTCGAGTGCTCTAACTTGTTGTAACACGTCTGGCTATACTCGCAGAAAAATTCCACCAGGCATTTCTGATGTGTCACGATCTTAAACCACGACCTTTTTCTTTTCTTCCGTTGCCGGAAGAAGGAGTTTCTGGAAGACATGGAGAAGTTTCGCGAAAGTCAGGGTGCCGGGCAGGCGAGGGGATCGGCGGGGGAAAACCAGGCAGGGGGGTGAACAGGATGGAGCTGAGTCCGATGGTCCGCATCCGCATTTGTGCACACAGAGTGCAGCAGGGCCTGTCCATCGCGGAGGCAGCACACAGGGCGGGTGTCTCTCCGGTTGTATGGGAAGGAGTGGAATCAGGGAGCGAGCCTCTGACAGAGGAGCTCCTGAGCCGCATTGCTCAGCTGCTGGAAGTCTCGGTAGAGTATCTTTTGCTGGGGTTCGATAAGATCATTTATGCAAGGTGGCGGGATGAGGCAAAAGCCGCTTCTCGATTCGGGGGCTGCCGGCATGAGGAAGCCGCAGCCTCGCCCAACTGATGGCCTGAAAGCGAGGGGAGGGGAGGAGGAAGCGATGGAGAAGACGATATCGGGCGTCAAGGTCGAGTGTGTTCTGGGGGACATAACCCGGCAATTAGGGTTTGACGCCGTGGTCAACGCGGCCAACGCCCAGCTCCGGCGCGGGGGTGGGGTGGCAGGTGCGATCCACCGGGCGGCCGGGCCGGGGCTGGAGGAAGAGTGCCGGCCGCTGGCTCCGATCAGGCCGGGGACGGCCGTGATCACCGGCGGGCACAACCTGCCCAACCGTTACGTCATCCACTGCCTGGGGCCTGTTTACGGCGTAGACCGGCCCTCCGACCAGCTGCTTGCCAATTGCTACCGGAATGCCCTGAAGCTTGCCGATCAGCATGGAATAACGTCGCTGGCTTTTCCTGCCATTTCCACAGGGGCGTTCGGGTATCCCATGGAGGAGGCGGCAGAAGTGGCCTTCAGGGCGGTAGCTGAAGTAATTCCCTCCTTAAAGTCGGTCAGGCATATCCGCTTTGTCCTCCGGGACGAGGAAGCTCTGGAGATTCACGAGCAGGCCCTGGCGCGGTGCCTGCCGTAGGAGCAGGCTGGCATTGCGGGTTGTTGTTTAGGCTGCTCTTTTTGATGAAGTTTTTGAGGATTTTTTAATGAAATTTTAGGGGTGGTGCTGGTGCCGCGATTCAGAGACACCTCTCTGCAGTGTTCCAGACCATCGGTTGCGCGCAAAGACAGAATCAGGGACCCGAAAGATGTCAGGCGAACCGTTGATCCGGCTGCACTGGAGATGCTTGAATATCTCATCAGCAAAAGGAGGGCAGGCAGGCGGGAAACTTGAAAGTTCGGGCAACTTGAAAATTTATGAAAAATGAGCAGGAAATAGCCGGTATGTGTCGAACAAGTATACCTGAACAGGATATTTGTCAGGAAGTGGATGCCATTAGCCCGACACCTCCTCAAAGAACACTTCAAAGTATTAAAAAGAATATTGAGAAAAGGGCCGGAAAGAAATGCTTGCGAAAGGATGGCAAAAAGCAGGGATGCGAACAGGCAGGGGGAGAATTCCCTGCCTTTTTCTTTTCGCCTTTTTTCGACACTATTCGTCTTTCGCTCGTCTTTCGCTCCCGGCCTGAGGTGATCTTTCCGGTAATCACAAATGCAGGTGGCATTACCTGAAATTTTTCCTTAAAGTTTTGAAATTGTTTAAAAGGGCAGGTGTTTTTTCTTGACTCTGGTTCCTTGCCCGCAGGGCCTGGCCCTCGCCCGCTACGAAATCCGTTTCCGCGCCGGCGCGGACGGCGTTCTCCTTCCTCCCTACAAGGGCTCCACCTTCCGGGGAGGCTTTGCCGGGACCTTCCGGCGCCTTGTCTGCACCGGCGGCGCCGGGGAGTGCAAGGAGTGCCCCTTGAAGCACAACTGCCCCTACCCCCTGGTCTTCGAAAGCGAACCCCCGCCCGGGTCCGAGGCCCTGCGCAGCTTTGATGCCATTCCCCGCCCCTTTGTTCTGGAGCCCTCCCCTGACCCCAGGACCTCCTACAATCCGGGTGAAGCCTTCGACTTTGCTTTGATCCTTTTCGGGAAGGCAAGGAACCTGCTTCCTTATTTTATCGTGACTCTTGATGAATTTTCCCGCCGCGGCATCGGAAAGGGGCGCAGGCCCTTTGTCCTGGAAGAGATTGCCGCGGCCAACCCCCTTACCGGCGTGAGCGCTGTTGTCTATCACGGCGGGGACCGGGTTGTAAGGCCCCGGGATCTCTCCGTTGCGGCCGAAGATGTCTGGAGCCGGGCCGCCGCATACCCCCTTGACGGCCTGCGGAGGATCGAGGCCACCTTCCTCACTCCCGCCCGGATCACCCATGAAGGCGCCTCCATCCGCGCCCCGGAGTTTCACGCTGTTGTGCGGAGCCTGCTCCGCCGCGTCTCCTCCCTCTGCTACTTCTATCACGGCTTCGCCTATGAAGCGGATTTCCCCGGCATTATCCGGCGCGCCGGGGAGGTGCGCCTGGTTCGGAACGAGACTTCCTGGGTCACGGTTGGGCGCTACTCCTCCCGTCAGGCGCGGCGGGTTCCCCTGGAGGGCTTTGTAGGAAGGGCGGTTTACGAGGGGCCCCTTGGCGATTTCCTTCCCCTGCTCCTGCTCGGGGAATTAATCCACGTGGGCAAGGGGACGGTCTTCGGCCAGGGAAAGTTTGCATTGCGCATTTTTACGGACTGAGTCGCGGACTGAACAATGGCTGCAGTGGCCTCTGCTACACTGAAGTCAGAGTGCCGAACCGGGGTTGCAGCTTCAAACCGTTTCGGAAACAGCGAACCCGAACTCGCTGCCGTGAGATTCCCGGCGGCTGCTCTGCCAGAGCTCTGTCAGAGCGTCTATCCGGTGCCAAAAAGTTCAAGCATTGAGCTTGGCCGGACTGCAAGGCAACGCCCGATGCCCTGGCAAGGAGTGGGGCGTTCTGGCCATTCTGGTTTTATAGAGGGATGGGGAGGAGAAGGAGCGTGTCCGGGAGGCAGCAGCTTGAGCGGATCATGGAGATCGACCGCCGGGTGCGGGCAGGACTCTACCCCAACGCCCGGAGCCTGGCCCTGGAGCTGGAGGTGAGTGAGCGCACCATCTACCAGGACCGGCAGTTCCTCGTCGACAGGCTCGGGGCTCCCCTTGCCTACGACCGGGGACGCGGCGGGTGGTACTACACCGATGCGACCTGGGTCCTGCCCAGCATCATGGTCACCGAAGGGGAGCTCCTTGCCTTCTTCCTGAGCGTGGAGGCGGCGCGCCGCTGCCTGGGCACTCCCTTTGAGGCCGCCCTGCGCTCGGCAGTTGCCAAAATCACAGGCAGCCTCAGGGCACCGGTGGAGGTAAACCTGGAGGAGCTGCGGGAGTGCTATGCCTTTGCTTCCCTTCCCACCCTGGGGGCGCGGGAGGATTTTCTCCTCGACCTGCACCGCGCGATCCAGGAGCGGCGCCAGGTGCGGATCCACTACTACACCGCGAGCCGGGGCTGCTGGCAGGAGCGGGTGGTGGACCCCTACCACCTCTACAACCGGGGCGGCGACTGGTACCTGATCGCCTTCGACCACCTCCGCTCTGCCTACCGCACCTTCCATACCGGCCGCGTCGACCGCTGGGAGGTGCTGGCCTCCGGATTCACCCGCGACTCTGGCTTTCGCCTGGAGGAGTGGATGGCGCAGGCCTTCCAGCTGGAGCGGGGGGAGGAGCCGGTGGAGGTTGCGGTTCGCTTCGATGCCTACCAGGCCCGCTACATCCGGGAGCGGCGCTGGCACGCCACCCAGACGGTGGAAGAGTTGCCGGACGGCGGTTTAATCCTCCGCTTCCGGACCGGCGGCCTGGCGGAGGTCAGGCGGTGGGTGATGGGGTACGGCAGCCACGCCGAGGTCCTCGCCCCAGAGAGCCTGCGGGAGGAAGTGGCCGCCGAAGCCCGCGCCGTCGTGGCATTATATGAGGGGTCGTCGAGCGGGAGATGAACTGCGCAGGGTGCGAGAAAAGAACGCTCGCTGCCGGCAAAAAGGAGCGTGGGTATGGCGCCAGGCGTTTTTTCGCCCACAGTCATAAAATGCCTGTTATGGGCTGTCCGCGCCTTCGGCTATGCGGTGCTTGGTGCGGTCGCCCTGGTTGTGCTTTCCCCGGTCCTGTTGCTCATGCTGGCGCTGCTTGCCCTGCTGGTTGCTGCCGGCCTCGGTTTGCTTGGCTTTGCCCTGGGCCTGGCGGCGATCCCTGCTTACATCCTGCACTCCCTGTGCGGCCTGCCCTTCTGGTTCTGGATGATCCTCACCGGGACGGGAGCAGTGCTTGCCTTGATAGGCGTTCTCGCGTCTGCCTGGAGCGGCCACACAGGGGAAGGCGCAACCGACGATCGTTGTACAGGCGGCATTTCAACGCCCCTGCTCTGGCTTCTGGCGGCACTGCTTCTGGCGGATTGGTGTCATGGGCGCGGCGAGGATTAACTGGTGAGGAGGCTGATTTTCGTGCTGGACGTCCTGAAAGAGATTGTTCAGAATGGCATGATCGACGAATGGCCCACAGAGGGCGAGGATCTTCTGCTTCTGGTACGGGCCATAGGCTATTTTCGACAGGCACGATCCCCATGCCGTGGCCGTAGTTGCTCCTTGGGGCGTCCAGCTTGGCTACCTGCGCGCCTCCCTGGCGGCCATCCTCGCCCACCGGTACGCGAGAGGCGAGGTATTCGCCGCCCGGGTAGCGGCGGTGATGGGGCCAGACAACGACCCGAACGAACAGCTGTATATCGAGGTGTGGTCAGAGGGGCACTACAAAGGAGATCTGGTGCAGGCGGAACCGCTAGGCGGAGAGGCGGGCGGTGACGTCAAGCCGGTGAAAAAGATGGATCTGGCAAGTGATGAAGAAACCGGTCAGGAAACAGAAAAGGGACATGCATGAATCTTTGACCTGAAGCAAACTTAAAAGTTTTTTCAGTGGAGAGGAGGTGACAGCATGCTTTCGTATACTGGCCATCCGTTGTACGACGTCGGGGTGGCCACGGTTACAGCATTCGTAAGGAAAAGAGACCCTGTCATGGTTACTCTAGCTGACCTCGCGGCGGTGGCGGATTTCATCGAGCGGGAATATCAGCGGGAGCCGCTCAAGTCCTTCCTAGGCGTTGCCTTTACAACCAACGCCTGGTTCAACCAGCCAGCTTTTACCAAACAGCCTCAGAAACGAAAAGATTACGCCCGGAGGCTCCTGAGGTCTCTCAGCGAGGGATCGTCTGGGGAACGCTGCGTTTTTACGGGTGAACCTGCGACGGCGGTTGCTTTTTCAGATAAGCTTCCTCCCGGACGTGCTTTCCGGCAGCATGTCCCGCTACTGACAGGTGAGGACGTCATTAACTTTTATCCATGGGGCGATGCCGGATTGCCGGTTGCCGCCAAGGCGATACTGTGTCTGCAGGCTTTCCCGCTCGGTTGTGCAAAGTGTGGAGGCAGGTTACTGGCAGTGCATTCGGACAATCCCGACCTCATTTACGATTTTGCCAGGGCCTTTCTGGAGTACAACCGCCGGGCGCTGGACCTCGCCCAGAAAGCCGGGCATAAAAAGATGCCTGAGGCCAAATCTTCCGCGAAGACGCTGCTCATCGTGACTCTGCTGGAAATCGAGCGGCGGCGATGGGAGGAAGCTCAGGATCGGCGTCCATCCTCCGTAACGGCCTATCACCTGACCAATAGCGGTCAATCGAACCCGCTGGACGAGCGTAATCCGCCCCTGGAGATCTATCATTTGCCGCTAGAAATAACGGGTTTTCTCTTCTCCCTGGTAAGCGATACCTACCGGAGCGAATGGAACGCGATCGCTGAACGGGCCTGGCAAATGGTGCTTCCGGCAAAGAGAAAAAAGAAGGAAACGGACGAACCGGGTGGCGACCAGCCGCGGCGGAATTTCCTGTACGAGGACCTGTTTCATCTGCCCGATAATGCCCCGCTGTTTGTCCGCCGCTATTTGTTGAGGATACCGGTGCGCAGCCAGCGGGAAGATGATCCGCGGCGGCTGTACTCGTTAAGGGATGAGGCGAGCCTTGTTTCATGGAAGCTGACCGAACTTTTGCTGAGGGAGGTGATAGGCGTGGATAAGGCGCGCATTGAGCAGATTCGGGATCTGGGTGATCGTCTGGCAGCTTACGTCAGTGGCGAAAACGACCGGCGATTCTTTACCGCCTTTTTCGGCGAGCGGAACTACGATCTTTTCCGTAACGCCCTGATCAAGGCTAATCTTGCCCACGTCAAACGCGGCAATCCACCGCTCATTACCTTAGATCCGTATATTCAGGTTTTTGAGGAAGGAAATGAAGTAGCGCGACCGGATTGGCGTCTGGCGCGCGACCTCGTACTGATCCGGATGATTGAGCAGCTTTACAACCTCGGCTGGTTAGGCAGGAACATAGATGTTCTGCCGGAAACCGCAGAGAGCACCGAAGAAAAAGAGGAGGGATTTTAATGGCTTTTGTCACCGGGCTTTTCTTGGTCGATGCTCCCGCGTCAGCTTTGAACAATCTTGGCAATATTCCCGGCGAACGCTATGACAACAGTGTGGGTGTAAAAGTAATTCGCACCAGGGAAGGCATTTATCCTTACGTCTCGGCGCAGGCTTTCCGGTACTGGCTGCGGACGACATTAGAAAAATCTGGTCTCGGCTGGGTAGCAGCCCCGGTTTACCGTGAGGAAAAAATCGCTTACACCGACGCGAATCCTATCCGGTGGTGGGACGATGACCTCTTCGGGTACATGCGCGCCCCGTCCAAACGGGAGTCGGCTAGGGCGAAACGCGAGGCGGACGAGTCGCGCGCAGGCGAAACAGAGACGGTCGACACCGTTACCAGGGCGGCGCCCTTCAGGGTTAGTACGCTGGTTTCTCTAGCGCCCGTAACACCTACGAGCGACTTTGGTGTGATGTCTCGGCAGGAAGGCGACCCGGTGCCGCACGAACACCAGTTCTACCGGGCAACGCTTAAGGGTCTTTTTTCTCTAGATCTGAAAGCCAGCGGTACTTTTTGGTACCGGCAGAAGACCGGCTTCCGGAATCTCGATGACGTCCGGATGGAAGAGGCCAGGCGGACCGGACTGATTCACCTGGAAAGCGAAAAGGCGTATCGACTGCCACTTGAGCAGCGGATTCAACGAGTGGCGACTCTGTTTGAAGGAATGGCCATCCTTAACGGGGGCGCCAAACAAACTCTCCATTACACCGATGTGGCCCCTCCCCTCGTTATTATGGCCGTTACTAAGGGAGGCAACCATATTTTTCATTACGTCGTGGGGGCAACCGGCAGGGGCCTCCCGGAACTGAAACTGGAGGCTTTGAAAGAAGCGCTTGCCGTGTTCCGGGAGGAAATCCTTTCGGATGTCTATGTGGGCTGGGTGCGCGGCTACCTCGATGAAGAGCGGGCGAAGCTTGAGGATTTTGCCGCCACATTGGAAGGGCAACGGGTGAAAATCGGTCATCCACGGGAGGCCTTCAAGGCGCTGATTGAAGCGCTAAAGAACCCGACGAATGCTGCTTCCTGGATGGAGTAGGGGGAACAGTCGATGAAGGTGCTGAAGATTGTGGCTGAGGGGATTACCACCTCGTTTCGTTACCCCCACTTCATGCAGGGCGTACAGCCTACGTTTGAAATGCCGCCCCCGGCTACAATTTACGGACATATATGCAGCGCCCTGGGAGAGTGGGTTGCGCCGGAAGGCGTGCAATTTGCCTACCACTTTACCTACCTGGCGAGGTTTGACGATGTCGAACACACGCATGTACTGGTACCAGCTGGCGGTAAACTTCCGGGGAGTAGAATACCAAAGGCTTTGGAAGGACAGGTCAACCCTTTCAAGCGGGCAATTCTCTTCCGACCCAGGCTTATCCTTTACCTTAACCGGCCGGAATGGGAGCCCTATTTTCGTTCGCCACGGTATGCCGTAGTTCTGGGAAGGTCGCAGGACCTTTTTGCCTATACACAGGTTGGCGTCGTGCGGTTGGAGACCTCCGAACGAGCCTATTTCGAACATACCCTGGCTCCCTACCGAATGGCGCTGCAAACCGGCAGGGGATACGTTGTGCTCATGCCACGCTTCCTCGACTACCATCACGGGCGTGCTCCGACTTTTGCCCGGTATGTGGTCCTGCACCGGCGAGTGTACTCGGACGAACTGATAAGGTTCGAAGGTATGGAGAAGGAAACCTTCTGGATTGATCCCACATCGCCTCAGGAAAAAGGGGCACATCTTGGGCTGTTCTTCCATACCTTTGTGGGGGAGTACGATGACCGACCTCTTGTGGCCGGCGTGGCTGGATGACGTGTGGGCGAAAAGCCCGGTGGAGGACGGCAAACCTGGCGAAAGCCTCGCCTTGCACACCTGGCAGGTATTGCAGAGGCTTTCCGAACTGGTTGTCCTGCGGCCTGACCTGCCGCAAGTGGTTGGCTTTCCTGGTCTGTGGGAGGCGCTTTTCTGGGCCTGCTGGTTGCACGATTTCGGCAAGGCAACGCGCGGATTCCAGGCTTTTTTGCGCGAGGGTCCCCGGTGGGCGCACCGGCACGAGGTGCTTTCGCTGGCGTTCATCGACTGGCTTGGCGAGACCATTGGCGCGGAAGAAGCGGTGTGGGTGGCAGCGGGCATAGTTTTCCACCACAGGGATGCAGTGGAAATCGCGATGCGCTATCTTGGTCCCGGTGAAGCGCATGCCGAAGTTCTGGAATCTATGGCCGACGATGTTGAAGACTTGGTGTTAGTGGGGCTCTGGCGGTGGTTGCATGAGTGTTACCCATCGTGGATCAAGTCACTCTCCCTGCATTCCACGGTACGCCAGCCTGTACTTCTTCCGCTAGAGGAAGCCGTAGGTGTCTTCCGCCGCAACGCCGCCGCAAGTATCCGCAGCCGCCTGCTTGACCTGCGCCGGTGGGAGCGCCAGCTTACTGCTCCGAAGAACCTGGTTATGGCTGCCCTGGCGCTGCGGGGCCACATGACGATTAGCGATCATACGGCTTCGGCGCATGCCGGTGCCGTACCGGGGTTGCCTCTGGTTAAACCCGATGATCTGATGGCGCGATGGGGTCTGTCCGAGGCTAGTATTTACCCACACCAGCGGGCCTGCCTCCATGCAAAGGGTTCGGCCATTTTAGTGGCGCCCACAGGGAGCGGGAAAACCGAGGCGGCTCTCTTGTGGGCTTGCACGCAGGCAAAGGACGGAAAGTTGCCGCGCCTCTTTTACACCCTCCCTTACCAGGCCAGCATGAATGCGATGTACGACCGGCTGCAGAAAACTTTTCCCGGCTGCGTCGGGCTGGAGCATAGCCGCAGCGTGCTCGCCCTCTACCGCCGACTACTTGAGGATAACTACGACCGGCGCGAGGCCGCGCGACTCGCGCGCTGGGAAAAGAACCTGGCTCGTCTGCATTATTACCCGGTGCGGGTGCTCAGCCCGTACCAGATGTTGAAAGGTCCTTATCGCATCAAGGGTTACGAAGCGTTGCTCACTGACTTCTTTGGCGGAGCCTTTGTCTTCGATGAGGTACACGCTTACGAAGCGAATAGAATGGCGGCCATCCTGGCCACAGTGAAATATCTGCGGGACCATTTCGGGGCGCGGTTTTTTGTGATGTCGGCAACCCTTCCTGGATTGCTGCGGGCGCGGCTTGCGTCCGCCCTGGGCCCGGCTCACGTCATTGAGGCTGCGCCGGAGGTCTTCGCGGCGTTCCAACGGCATCGGTTGATAATCCGGGAAGGTGAGTTATTTGAAGAACGCTGGCTGGACCAGGTTGCTCATGAAGTTCTAGAAGGCCGGAGTGTTCTGGTATGCTGCAACACGGTTAAGCGCGCCCAGAGGGCGTGCGGCGAACTTGAGCGACGGCTGGCCGGGCGGCCCGAGGTGGTTCTATTACACGGGCGTTTCAACGGTCGGGATCGCCTGTGCAAAGAAAAGGTGGTGCAAGATGCTTCGGGTGTGGGCTCTTCTGCGCGCAGGCCAGTAGTGGTCGTGGCCACCCAGGTAGTTGAAGTGAGCCTGGACATTGACCTGGATGTTATGTACTCTGATCCTGCGCCGCTCGAAGCTCTGATCCAGCGGTTCGGCCGTATTAACCGGCGGCGGCGTCGAGAGTGGGCACCGGTCAATGTTTTTACCGAACCGGTCGACGGGCAGCAAATTTACGCTGCGGACCTGGTCCGGCGGTCCCTAGAAGTGTTGAAGGAGAATGATGGAAAACTGATCGACGAAGGCATGATTACGGCTTGGCTGGACCGAATTTACGCTGATGATGCTGCCGCGCGCTGGACCAGAGAATACGATGAGGCTTACGATAATTTTATGGCGGCGTGTTTGGAAACGCTGCGTCCTTTTGATGCAAGCGAGGAGCTGGAAGAGATGTTTTACCAGGCTTTCGACAGCATCGAGGTACTGCCGGCCTGCCTGGAAAGTGAATACCAGCAGCACATGAGTGCGGGCGAACCACTGGAAGCAGCCCAGCTTCTTGTGCCCATTACCTGGCGGCGATACTGTGCGCTACGACAACAAGGACTGGTGGAAGAAGAAAAGCGGGGGCCCGTCAGGGTGGTAGATGTGCCGTATACCACCGAGATGGGCCTGTTGGTAGGTATGACATCTTAATGAAGGCCTTTTTTCTTGACCAGAGTTCGCTTTTACTACCGATGACCGGTGCTCTGCTGGCACGGGCGAATACCCATACCAGATAGCTTCAAACGAAAGGGAGGTGTCTCGAATGACCGAAAAATCTTTCTGGTCCCGGCTCTTCGACTTTTCTTTTTCGTCCTTCATCACCCTGAAGATCATCCCTGTGCAGTACGGTCTGTGGATCGCCATCGGGGCCATCGGAGCGCTGGGCATGCTCGCAACGGGCGGGATGAGAACGATGCAGTTCAGCTGGTGGCTTGGAAATTTCCTTTTCAGCCTGATCTGGGCGGTGGTCTTCTTTTTCCTCTGGGTGATCGGCGGCCGGGTTTGGATGGAGACAATTATCGTTTTCTTCCGCATTGCCGAGAACACGTCGGCTCTTGTCCGGGCCGGCCGGGGAGGGCAGCCTGAGAGCAGTGAAGGCGCGAAGGACACGCTGGGCTGACAGCCTTTGTTATTGCAGTTGAACTTCCTTCCTACCTCAGATCAAAAGAGTAGCCAGGACCTCAAGGAAGCCGGGCCGGATTCTTAAAGTTTAGGTGGCGGTACGGTGGGGCCCTCGGGGGTGAGGCGCGCTGTCCGAAATCTTTATCATCAACTTCGGGACGACCCTGGGAAAGAAAAGCGAGCGGCTGGTCATCAAGGAGCAGGGTAAGGTGGTGAGGGAGATCCCTTTCCGGGACATCACCTGCCTTACCATTGCTTCACGCGGGGTTTCCTTTTCCTCTGACGTGGTGCTCGAGTGCATCCAGCACGGAATCCAGATCAACTTCCTCACCCCTTCGGGCAAGCCCTACGCCAAGGTGACCTCCCCCCAGCTGAGCGGTACGGTGATCACCCGCAGGGAGCAGATCCTCGCCTACAACGACGGCCGCGGGCTGGCCCTGGCGCTGGCCTTTGTTGACGGGAAGCTCCGGAACCAGGTAAACGTTTTGAAATACTTCGGGAAGTACCGGCGGGCTTCCGATCCCGCCCTCTACCAGGAGTTGGCATCCCGGATCGCCGCAATAGAGGAAATCAAAAAAGAACTGGAGGGTATTTCCGGCGGAACGGTAGATGAGGCGCGGGGCAGCATCTTCTCCATCGAAGGCCGTGCCGCCCAGGCTTACTGGGAGGGGGTGGGCCTCCTGCTCGGGCAAAAGATCGAGTTCGCCGGGCGCGAGCGCCGGGGTGCGGAGGACCCCGTGAACTCCGCCCTGAACTACGGCTACGGCATCCTTTACTCCCAGGTCTGGGGGGCGGTCATGCTGGCGGGGCTGGAGCCTTTCGCCGGCTTTCTCCACACCGACCGGCCCGGCAAGCCGAGCCTTGTGCTCGACCTGACCGAGGAGTTCCGCGCCTGCACCGTGGACCGCACAGTAATCGGCATGATCCTCCGGGGCGCCACGCTTGCCCAGGAAGAAGGGAGCCTCACGGAAGAGACCCGGCGCGAGCTTGCCAGGCGGGTGCTGGAGCGTCTCGACGGCGAGGAGAATTACGAGGGGAAGAAGTACAGGCTGAGGTCCATCATCCAGCGCCAGGCAAGGCGGGTGGCCACCTTCCTGAGGGGCGAGGGGAAGTACAGACCCTTTATTGCCGGCTGGTAGCTGGCGGCTTTTTTGGTTTCCGGAAGACTTGGTCTGGTAACCCCTGTCTTCATTGGTTGGTCCTTTTTCGGTTGGTTCTTCTAATCCTTTTAATCGGTCTGGCTTTCCCGGTTTCAAGAGATTCTCAGGCTAAAAAAGGCTTGGGGGTGGGAAGCTTGAAGACTCTTGTTGTTTACGATATCCCCGATGACCGGATCCGGACCAGGGTCTTCGACACCTGCAAAAACTACGGTCTCGTGCACATCCAGTATTCGGCCTTCTTCGGGGAGCTGAACCACAACCGGCGCCAGGAACTGCAGCAGCGCCTGCGCAGGGTGCTGGGAGACAAAGAGGGAAAGGTCCTCATCTGCCCCGTTTGCGACAAGGACATTTCTCTGATCCTTGAGGTTGCGGTTCCTGAGACAGATTCTTTCTCCCGCCAGGTGGCAGGTTTGCAAAAAGGACCGCTGGTTTTTTAGCAGTGAGCAGGCTTCCCGGTTGCCGCCGGCCTCGGGCGGTTTCTGTTCTTCGGCTCCTGGTCCTCCTTGAGCCCTTGAGAGGTGGCCCGATGTGGATCCCGTCCTGAAGGTGAGCGACATCAAGCAGTATCTTTACTGCCCCCGGATCATCTACTTTACCTATGTCCTGCCGGTGGAGAAAAAGACGACTCCCAAAATGGAGGTCGGCAAAGAGGAGCACCTGAAAACGGCGAGGCTTGAGGGGCGCCGCCGGTTGCGTACCTACGGCCTTACGGAAGGGAAGCGGTTCTTTAACACCTACCTCTTTTCACCTCGCCTGGGGCTGGAGGGGGTCCTTGACATGTACATTACAGTTCCCCGGGGGAGTTTCCCTGTCGATTTCAAGAATACATGCCGCCTGGCAGTCAACCACAAGTACCAGCTTCTGGCTTATGCCCTCCTGCTGGAGGACTGGCTCGGGCGCCCGGTGCGGGGCGGCTTTATTTACCTGATTCCTCTGGGGCGCGCCGTCTATGTGGAGGCTACCCCTGAGGCCCGCCTCTATACAAAACGCCTCCTTGGGGCAATCCGCGGCCTTATAGAGCGGGAGCAGTTTCCTGCCGTGCCCCGGCGGGCGGGACGGTGCGCCGACTGCGAGTATCGAAACTACTGCGGGGATGTGGGATGATGTATTTTCTGGCTGATGACGAGAGAAAGCAGCTCCTCCGCTACTACCTTCCGAAGGCGCGGGAGTTAGGGGTAGCCGAGGAGTTGCGGGGCTGGAACTGGCACCAGCCCCCGCTGGAGCCCGTCTACGGTGCGGTGCTTGCTTTATACGAGGTGGCCGGCAAGTACTGCTCATCCGGCCGGGATGTCTTCCTGCGCCGGGTGCATGGAATCAAGGGAGAACCTAACCTTGCCATGATTCAGGGAGCGGTTCTCCACGAGATCCTGGCCGATCTTCTTGTAACTGCGAAGCGGGCGATTTACCTCCACGGAGCGGAGAACTACCGGGCAATCTGCGAGACCCTCGAAAAGTACACCCCGGCGGTATCGCCCCAGTTTGCGAGCCTTTCCGATGCGGAGGCGGCCGATCTGTGCAGAAAAGTAGAGATCCTGTGCAGCTTCGAAAAAGCGCGGGTGCTCTCCCGCCTCCAGGAAATGCTCACCCGGCACCCTTACATCGGGGAAGACTCCCTTGCGAACCTTACGATTCCGGTTGTAGTGGAGCAGAAGCTCAACGGGGCCTTTCTGGGCTTAAGCGGCAGCTTGAGCACAGATGCCTTTATCTTTTCCGAGCCGATGATCCTCGACCTTAAGTTTGGGGAGCCGCGGGATTTCCACAGGTTGGGTACCACCGGCTACGCCCTGGTGATGGAGGCCCTCTACGAGTTTCCGGTGAATCTGGGGTGCATCGTTTACGGGGAGTTCAGAGGTGACCGGCTGATCGTGAAGCGGGACATCCACATCATCAGCGACGAACTGCGGCAGTGGTTTATTGAGGAGCGGGATGAGAAGGCGCGCTTCGTGGCCGAAGAGATCGACCCCGGCCTGGCCGGCGACTGCCCCAGTACCTGCCCCTTTTATCAGGTTTGCTGCGCTGGGGGGTGACCCCGAATCGCTGCTTTTGTCAATTCCGTAGATCCTCTGGATAAATTGTCTATCTTGAATTAAAGGAAAACAGGTTTCGGTGGCGAAGATATTTGATTAAGATTGGAAACAAAACCAGGTTCTGCTCTTGCCGGTTCCTTCGCTTTGAACCCTGGAGGATGCCTTTAGCGTCTCTAACAGCGGTGATGTTTCGGTTCTGTCAGGTCTTCGAAAGAGGAGCCCTGGGAGGAAATTTCTGGCATCTACCAGTGCAAAAGCTGCCATAAAAGTTCCTGGAAATGCTGTTGTTGCTTGGCAAAATGCGTTTTCGAAACTTCGAATGAGGAGAAGATTTCTGTGCAAAATTCTTCGCTTCGAAATTTTTACCTTGGAAGGCGGTTCAACATTCCGCGGGATCCCCTGTACGGTAAGGCTTTGAACCATCCGGCCTGATGCGGTTGCACTCCTAACCCCGACGAAAAGGGGACTGAAAGCGGCCAGGGGTTGGCCGTTGGGTATCTCTTCGGTTACGGTTGCACTCCTAACCCCGACGAAAAGGGGACTGAAAGCAAGGATATCCACACTGGCCTTAACTTCATCAAATACAGTTGCACTCCTAACCCCGACGAAAAGGGGACTGAAAGATTGATAGCTCCCTTGATAACGTCCTTTACACCTTCCGTTGCACTCCT